>NZ_BAABFR010000002.1:0-138737 GCF_039541155.1 Tsukamurella soli | reverse complement strand
GCCGCCTCGAACACCTCCGCGGCATCGCCCTCGGCTTCCGCAACCTCACCCACTACATCCTGCGGTCCCTGATCCACTCCGGTCAGCTTCACGAACGCATCAACGCACTCTGATTGCGGAAGGGCCGGTTAAGGGCGACAAGGGCAGGATCCTCGATCAGGTGGTGGAGGTGACCGGCTGGTCGCGGGACAACGCGCGGCGGCGGTTGACCGCGGCGGCGGCGCGTCCGCCGGGTTCGGGGCGTCAGATCGCGAAGCGGGAGCGACGCCCCCGGCCGCGGAAGTATTCGTTCGACGCGCTCAAGGTCCTGCAGATGGTGTGGGCGGCATCGGGTGGGCAGTGCGGCAAGTACCTGGCCGCGTCGATGCGGCTGCTGCTGGACGCGTCGGAGCGGCACGGCGAGCTGACGTTCAGGCACGATCGCTACAGCGCCGAGGTGCACGGCGAGCTGCTGGCGATGAGGGCGGCGACGATCGACCGGTACCTCGCGCCGGCCCGCGCGAAGGATCCGCTGCACGGGTTGTCTGCGACGACACCTTCACCACTGCTGCGGAATTCGATCACGGTGCGGAAGGCCGGGGACGAGGTGGAGAAAGAGCCGGGGTTCTTCGAGGGTGACACGGTCGCGCACTGCGGGCCGACGTTGAAGGCGGTACCGAGTTCCTCAATCATCCGGTGGTGGACTGGGCCGGTGAGCGGGGGATCTTCTTCACCCGATCCCGGCCGTACAAGAAGAACGACCAGGCGACGATCGAGTCGAAGAACAATCATCTGGTGCGGCGCTATGCTTTCCACTTCCGGTACGACAGCAGCGACGAGCGGGTGCTGCTCAACCGGCTGTGGAAGCTGGTGGGCGACCGGCTCAACTACCTCACCCCGACGATCAAGCCCGTCGACTACGCCAGCACCCGCAGTGGGCGCCGCCGGCGGGTGTACGACAAACCCAGGACGCCGTTCGACCGGCTCCTGGCATCCCGGGTCCTGTCGCCCGCGCAGGAAGCCGAGCTGACCGCGTACCGCGACTCGCTCAACCCCGCCCACCTCGCCCGCGAGATCCACGAACTGCAGATCCGGCTGACGCTGCTCGCGCAGGAGAAGACCGAGCGGATGGAGCCGGCGTCGATCCCGTCCGCGTTGCCGGACGTGCGCAAGGGAATCCACGTCAAGGTCAGCTGAGCCCGAGCCCGGGCCGGTCCCCACGCGGCCTCGGCCCGCCGTGGTTTGGCGGGCATTCCTCCATGAGGCATGGACTCGGTTTCACGGGCATATTGACATGAGGCACTACGCCCTCCAACGGGATGTGCGGCACGGCGGTACAGCTGACCAAGGTACTCCAACAGCCGCTGCTCAGCCGGGCGCCGTCGCGCATCCCGCAGGCGCGCCGAACGTTTCAGGGATTCGACCTCGCGGTCCGCGTCAGCCCCCGAGCCACGGCTGCTCGAGCCCCGGGACCGCAGACACAAGATCCCAGAGCACGGGTACGTCGGGGCCGAGCAGCTTCTCCACGCGTCGCCGGAGGTGGGAGAGCGGGATCGGGGATCGGTTGGCGCAGCGGATGATCGACTCAGTCTCGTCGGGCAGCAGGCGGAACTGCTGCGGGCCGATGCCCTCCGGACGGAGCCACTCGGCGGTGTCGAGGGGAATCGCCCAGTGCTCCGCGAGCGGCCCGACTCGCAGGTCGTCCCACTGCAGCGGCCGGATCACCGTGTCGATCGCATCGGCGAGCTTGTCCCACACCGAGTCCCAGTCGAGATCCTCGCTGGCCAGTTGGGGCGCCTCCGGATATGCGGCCGCAATGAGCGTCGCCCCGTGCTTCATCACCAACCACACCAGGAAGATGTCGATCAGCATCTCCGGCGTCCCCGCGCCATCGCGCAACAGCTTTCGCGTCTCGGTTACCAACGACGGTTCCCCCAGGCGCTGTTCGTGGTCCATCCGACGGTGCTCGGGGACCTCGGCAGCGGTGCCCTCCAGGTTCGCGACGACATCCGCCAGAACCGCGCGGCGGAACCACTCGAACGGGACACAGTCCTCGTCGTAGCGGGCGCGCCCCTGGACCACGCGCCGCAGCGCCATCAGGGTCTCGGCGGACTCGACCGGCAGGAGGAACTGGAGCTCGTCCGCCAGATTCCACTGTCCAGTGCCGTGGTCGTCGTCCCGGTTGAGTGCATTTGCGGTCCAGCCGGTCTCGCCACCGGCGGAAACCAGTACGGCACCGTCGGCGGCACCGGTCGAGCGGACCGCGAGCAGGTCGACACCACCCGTCGCCTGCCACCTCGCATGCAACGTCAGCTCACCGTCCTCGCCCCGCGAATACGACGCGAGAATCCCCTCCTCGGCACTGGCTCCCTGCCGCAGCGCCCGCACGAAGCTCAGCAGGTGGGTCCTGTCCTTTGTGTGCCAGCGCGATTCGAACTGGGCCGCCACCGGTACGACATGCTCGTTGAGCCGGTCGATGAAGTCGCGCAGGATGCTCTCGACCAGGTCGGTCGTGGCAGGGAAGTGCGCGCCCAGCCATCCCAGCGATTCCTCGATCTCCGGGAGATCGATCTGCTCCAGGCAGCCGATGCCGCGCGGGCGCCACCACCGCGCCTCGTCGGCGCTGTAGCCGAGTTCGCTTGCCAGGGTCGAGATGTCGAGGTCGTCCCAGTCGAGTCCTGCGAGGAAGGCGACCTCACGGATCACCGCCGCACGGCTCGCCTCCACATCGCCTTCGGCGACCGGGACGGACGCACGGCGCAGAACTGCAGTGCGCCGCGCGATCCCGTCGTAGAGCACCTGCTCGGCGCGCCACCGCGCCCCGGCGGCATCATCGAGACCGCTCCCCGCGACGTCACCGACCATGTCCGCCAGGGACGCCCGCAGGACCCAGACTGCTGGCTCGTGTTGCCAGGGCACCTTCACGTCGCCGTGCGCTATCCGGGTGAGCAGCAGGTTCAGGAGCGGATACTCGGGCAGCGCGCCGGGAGTGATGTCGAACGGACCCTCGCCACCTCCGAACGCGGAGGCATCGCCACCGTCGACGACCGTGAACGCGCGGAAGCTGGGCTCGGGGTGGCCGGCGAGGTTCTGGATGTACACCACCCCGTTCGCCGAGGGCACGTGCGACAAGCCGATGAGCGGGTTCCGCGCACCGGGGTCCGGTAGCAGGACCACCTCGGCTGCGGCGGCCTTGTCCGCGACGATCCGATAGAGCACGTGTGACACGCCCGAGGCTGCCAGCTTCGGGCGCACGCGGTGGAGGAAGCGATCGAAGAGCTCGACGTCCATTTAGGCCCCACACTCCGCGGAGGCGTCGACCAAGCCCTGGACCAGAAACACCTGTCCCATGCCACCCGCACCGAGTGGGCGGATCACCTGGTAGCCGGCTGGTGCCCTCATGCGTCAGATCATATCCGGGCATTCCGTACGTTGTCACTCGAATTCTGCCTGGAGAGTGTCGCCCTCGGCGTCGTACATCACTCGCCGTCATACATCACTCGCCAACGGCCAAGCGCCGCTAATAGTGGTACCGGGCTTGCTGAATCACGACGGTCCGATCATCGACCACCACGTACACCAACCGGTGCTCCTGGTCGATCCGACGCGACATCACCATGCCGTGGAAGTGCCGCAGCCGCTCCGGCTTTCCGGTTCCAGCGAACGGGTCGTGCTGAATGTCGCGGATGAGGGCCATGATCCGCGTCACCTGGGTGCGGTCTGTCACGATCCAATGGGAAGTCGTCCCACCCCTCCTCGGTGAACGCGACGTTCACCCATCCAGTCCCGACAGATCATGCGTCGCGTACTGTCCGCGCTGCGTCGCTTCCAGGCTGCGGAGAAGGCGGATCGCGTTGGCAGGGCTGGACAGGAGATACTGGGTCTCCATCAACGCGTCGTAGTCGGTCTTAGACATGATGACCGCGTTGTTCTCACCGTTCTTGGACAGGATCTCCACCACGTCGTGGTCCGCGTTGACCTGCTCGATGATCCGGTACAAGTCACTTCGGGCTTTGGTGGGGGTGATGGCCTGCACGATGCTCCAAACGTACGTAATCAGGTACGCCTACCGTACGCTATTGCGTTTTCGCGACAAGCCCCCGACGGGGGGCGGTCTGCAGTGACTGTTCAGATACCCGGCGGCACGTCAGGGTCCGAGTAGCCCGAGCGGCACGACGTGCACGCCGTCGCCACGCGTGTAGCCCAGCGATGTAGCTGTGATCACCACCAGCGCCGCGGGTTTCCGACTCACCCGTCCGGCAAGCCGGTGTAACGACGATGCCGCCCCATCGATCTGCGCGTCGCCGAGCTTCACCTCGACGCCGAGCCAGTCGCCGTCGCGGGTCTCGACGATGTAGTCGACTTCGAGCCGCCCGTCCGCCTCGCGGTAGTGATAGCAGGCGGCGCCGGCGGCCTCCGCATAGACCCGCAGGTCGTGGGCGAGCAGACTCTCGAACAGGAACCCCGCCGTGTTCAGGTCGTCGAGCATGCGAACCGGCGACATCCGCAGAAGCGCAGCTGCCAACGAGGGATCTGCGAGCAACCGCTTGGGCCCCGTCGTGAGCCGCTTGGACGACCGTACCGACGGATCCCATGCCTGGATCTCGTCGACGATCATCATGCGCCGCAGCGCTTCGAGGTAGACCTCGGCCGTGTCGCGCGCAGGCGCCACCGAGCCGTTGTCGGTCTCATCCCGCGCGCGTTTCATGATCGCGGCGAGACTCGCTGGCTGCGCGACCATCTGGGCGTAGGCGTGCAGAAACCGTCGAACCAGACGCGGATTCCGCCGCGATCCGGAGACCTCGTCGATGTCGTGATCGATGATCACGTCGAGGTAGCCGTCGAGGTAGGTACGGGCGGCGCGCTGGTCGGCTCCGACCAGCAGCGGCCACCCGCCCACCGCGATGTGGTCGAGATAGTCCGTCACCGATAGCGGACAGTTCGACGGTGTCGGGCTCACCCCGGACAGTAGCCCCACCACCGAGGCGCGCGGAGTGACCGCCTGCTTCTCCGTCAGCGTCATGGTCCGCATCGTCAACGTCGCGAATCGCCCTGCCCCCGTGTGCCGTCGCAGGTCGTCCTGAGGCGTCGCCGAACCGGTCAGGATGAACTGGCCGGGCTCGCCGCGGTCGTCGACCGACCGCCGCACCGCATCCCAGAGACGAGGCGCGCGCTGCCACTCGTCGAGCAGCCGGGGCGTCGCACCGTCGAGCAACAGGCCCGGATCGATCGAAGCGCGTAGCTCCGCGTCCGGATCGAGATCGAGGAGTACCTCACTGACTGCCCTCTGCCGCGCCGTCGCGGTCTTGCCGCAACCCTTGACGCCCTCGATGAGCACCGCCCCCATCGCGTGGAGCCGGTCATCGAGCATGCCGTCGGCGAGGCGCGGAAGATACCGACGCGGCTGCGAGGAACCAGCCATACAACCCCCGTTCGGAGTTATTCACACGGATTGACCTGAATAATGCACGAATCTTAGTTGGAAGAATACACGCTGTGACGCCGCAGTCCAGGCTCGCCCGCCGAGCGGCATGCGTGCCGGCAAGTAATCACCGAAGCGGGGGCTGCACTACGTCGACTGCTGCCACAGCCGCAAAGGGACGTGCACCGCCGCGTGACGGAAATCGTTGTCGGTGGTGAGGAGCGTGTGGTCGCCGGATATCGCGATCTGGGCGATCAGAGCGTCGACGGAACCGAGCTGGACGCCGGCCCGCCGGCAACGGTTGCCCAGGGTGGCCGCTTCGATGTAGTCCTGCCGAGTCGGTTCGACGAACTCCAAGATGTCGAAGGCAGTTCGGATCGTGGCCTGCGCCGCGGCCGGGACGAACCCCCGCAGCAACTCCAGCAGGATCATCCCGGTCGTGACGACGGTGTCCCCACTGGTCAAAGCGGTACGCAGTGCGCGAACCTCGGGCACGTCGGCCGGCGCGTCCCGGCGGTACGCCGACGACCACACGCTGGTGTCGACCAACAAGCCCATCAGTCGTCGGCGTCCAGCTTCTGGTCGCGCGACCGGCGATCGTCCTTGTACGAGTAGGAATCGTCCGCCTCCAGAGTGCCGAAGGCATCGACGATCTTCGCCTGCGCGCGACGGGCGATGAACTCGCGCAGCGCCATCGTGACCGCCTCCTTCTTCGTGCGGGCGCCGCTGACCGCGAGTGCCTCCTCGATCAGCTGAGGATCGATCGCAAGATTGGTGGCCATCACACACCTCCTCACACATAAGCCTACACATCACCAGACGCAGCGCAGGCACTGCTGGGGATCCCCGCCACTTGTCGGCACCGACCGATAGGGTCAAGCCGATAGATGCCTACAGAATGCGATTGAACACACATGTTTCCCGGCCTCGCCCCTGCGTCCCGCACCCTGCGGCAGACCTTCGACATCCCCGAGTCCCACGGCGCGGGCGACTACGTCCTGCGGCTGTCGGACTCAGTCGAGACCGGGCACATGCAGGCCACCGTCGACGCGTATGTGGTCACCCCCGCCATCGCCGAGGCCTTCGACCTGGCGCTCGGCACAGTCGACGAGGCGCTGCGCACCAAGGAGAACAAGGCCGCGTACCTCAACGGCTCCTTCGGCTCCGGTAAGTCGCACTTCATGGCCGTGCTCTACGGCGTCCTCGGCCACGCGCCGGAGGCTCGCGCCGTCCCCGAGCTGCAGCCGATCATCGCCAAGCACCCCCGCATCTCCGAGGCGAACCTGCTCCGGCTGACGTTCCACTTCCTCGACTCCACCAGCATCGAATCTGCACTCTTCGAGCAGTACCTGCACCAGATCGAGCGCCTCCACCCCGAGGCCAAGCCGCCCGTGCTGCACTCCGCGGGCGGACTGTTCGACGATGCCGCCAACCGCCGCGCCGAGGTCGGCGACGAACGCTTCTTCGCCGCGCTCAACAAGGACGAGGCGGCACCGTCGTCGGGCACCGTCGACTGGGCTGCGCTCGGCGCACCCACCGCTGTCTGGAACGCCCAGACGTATGCCGAGGCGTCGTCGCCCGACGCCGAACCGGAGCGGCGAGCCCGCCTCAAGCAGGCCCTGATCAAGGCCTACTTCACCAGCTACAGCCGCAACACCGACTGGCTCTCCCTCGAGGAGGGCCTCGCCGTGATCGCCGACCACGCCAAATCCCTCGGCTACGACGGCGTGGTCCTCATGCTCGACGAACTGGTGCTGTGGCTGACCTTCCTCATCACCGAACGCGAACGCTTCAGCGCCGAGGTGCAGAAGATCACCAAGCTGGTCGAGACCAGCCGCGGCCGCCTCGCCGTCCCCATCACCAGCTTCATCGCCCGCCAGCACGACCTCTCGAAATGGGTTGCGGGCGGCGCGGACTCGGGCGCGACGCGCCAGGCGATCGAGCAGGCCTTCGCGCATCAGGCCGGCCGCTTCGGCGAGGTGACCCTGGGCGACGAGAACCTCCCGTTCATCGCCCACAAGCGGCTACTGCAGCCGCTGAACGACGAAGCAGCGCAGGCACTCACCGCGAGCTTCGCGCGCATCGACCGCAACCCCAAGGTGTGGGATGTGCTGCTCGACGGCGTCAACACCGACGACCTCCACCGCGGCGCCGACGCCGATGCCTTCAAGCTCACGTATCCCTTCTCCCCCGCGCTCATCGCCACCCTGCGCGCCCTCTCCGGGCAGATGCAACGCGAGCGCACCGCGCTCAAGGTGATGCAGCAGATGCTGGCGGACAAGGCCGATCAGCTCACCATCGACAGCGTCATCCCCGTCGGCGAGGCCTTCGACTACATCATCGACAGCGCCGGCGGCACCGCCATCAACGCCGCCGCCGCGGCGACCTTCAAGACCGCCCGCACCCTCTGGCACGAGAAGCTGCGGCCGCTGCTGTTCCGCACGGCCGGCGTCGACGAGGACACGCCCGACGGTGACGCCCCACCCGGCCTGCGCGCCGACATCCGCATCGCCAAGACCCTTCTGATGTCCGCGATCGCGCCGAACGTGCCCGCGCTCAAGCAGATCGACGCCAACCGGCTCGCCTCCCTGAACCATGGCAGCGTCATCTCGCTGATCCCCGGCGACCAGGCGGGGCAGATCCTCGGCAAGGTCAAGACGTGGGCCGCGGAGATCCCCGAGATCACCGTGACCGCCGACGCCAACCCGATCATCTCCGTCACCCTCGAATCCGTCGACTACGAGCGCATCGTCGCGCGCGCCCAGGGTGAGGACACCGACGGCCGCCGCCGGGAACTGGTCCGAGACCTGCTGTCCAAGCATTTCGGCGTCGACGGTACCGAGGCCACCATCGACAACGCCCGGCTCCGTGTGGTCACCTGGCGCGGCACCGCACGCACCGTCGAGGTCGTGTTCGGCAACGTCCGCGACCGCGGCTACCTCTCCGACGGTGCCTTCACCCCCCACACCCCCGGTGCGCTGCGGCTGATGGTCGACCTGCCCTTCGACGAGCCCGGGCACACCGTCGACGAAGACCACGAACGCATCGAGGAACTCAAGCGCACCGGCCATGACGGTTTCACCATCGCCTGGCTCCCGACGTTCTTCGACGACAAGCAGAACCGGCAGCTCGGCCGCCTCGTCATCCTCAACTACCTGCTCGACGGTGACCGCTGGGCCTCCTACGCCAACGAGCTTCCGGAGGCCGACCGCCCCGCCGCGAAGGCCATCCTCGAGGGCCAGCAGAGCCAGACGAAGGCGCAGCTCGAGATGGCCCTGCAGGTGATGTACGGCGTCGCGGGCGGTGCGAGCTCCAAGGCCCCGTACCTACGGTCGCTCGAACCCGGCGTCACCGTCACCAAGCCGATCGGCAACACGCTCGGCGCGGCGATCGATCGCCTCATCTCCGACGCCTACGCCGCGCGCTACCCCGAGCACCCCGAGTTCTCCCCCGAGGACCGGCTGATCACCCGCTCCGACCTGAACCTCACGCTGCGCAGGCTCCGGGAGGCGCAGTCCCAGGCCGACGGTCGCATCGGCCTCAACGCCACCGAGCGCGCGACGGTGCGCCGCGTCGTCACTCCCCTGGAGTTGGCCCGCACCAACGAGACCCACCTGATATTCGGGCCGCAGCAGTTCACCGGCGTCCAGAACCGCATCACCCAGGAACTGGCGCGGCTCGGCATCGACGAGACGGGCGACATCCAGATCGCCGACCTCCGCACGGCGATCGAGAAGATGTCCGCGAAACGCGGTCTGAACCGCGACATGACCGACCTCATCGCCGCCACCTGGGCCACCCGCACCAAGCGCTCGTGGTTCCTCATGGGCACGGCGGTCGACGAGCCCACCATCGGCACCATCGGCGAGCGGGTGGTGCTACGGCTCGAGCCCCTGCCCGACGGTGCCCGGTGGGAGCAGGCCGTCCGCCGCTGGAAGACCTGGACGGGTCAGCCGGTCAACGAGTACCTCACCGCCACCAACCTCGGGAAGTTCGGCGACCAGGTGCGCGAGTACGCGCGGTCGGACTTCACGGGCCGCGGCGGGTTCGCGCGCGAGATCGCCGACTACTGCGCGGCATTCGGTATCGAGGCCGACGGTGGCAGGCCCGCGCTGGCGGCGGACCTCGCTGAGCTGTTCGAGAAGCGGATCCCCCTCGCGAGCAACCTCGACATCGTCGCCGCGATCGCCGACGCGCACGTCCGAGGCTCCGACACTGAGGCCGCGAAGTCGCTCACCACCGCGGCGGAGGTCGAGCGCGCGCTGCAGGAGCATCCGGCCGCGAAGTGGGACGTGCTGCGGAACGCCACCGACGATCCTCGCGCGCAGCGGATCCTCGCCGACCTGGGGCGTGCACTCGCGACGCACGAGTTCGCGGCCAACCTCCCCGTCGCCCTCGCACAGGCAGATGGGCAACGCGACGCCTGGCTGGAATCGCGTGCAGCGCAGGATCGGAAGGTCGCGCCGGGGCCCACCGATGAGGACCTGCGCCGGCAACGGGCCGCGCAGCAGCGCCTGGAGGCCGAGCGGCTGCGGCTCGAGGAGCTGGCGCGCGAGGCGCAGCGGCAGCGGGCCGAGCAGGAGGAGCGGGCCCGCCGACTCGAAGCGGAGCTCGAGAGGCAGCGGAGTCGGCAAGCGAGCCCCGGCCGGCACCGGGAGGGCGAGACGCGGTTCACCGTCGACGCCGCGGGCGGGTACTCGGCGATCGAGGAGGAGCTGAAGAGCCTTCTGGCGCAGGAGAAGGGCGCACGCTTCGAGGTGATCATCCGGCGGGTCGATTGATGACGGGGACGGCCGACCTGCCCGACGCCGACCTGGTAGGTATCACCTCGCTGGTCCGGCGTGCCCGCGACAGCAAGCACCGCCGCGGCACGCTCGCCGTTGCCGCACAACCCGTCTGGACGGGCGAGCCGGAGGTCACCGTCGACGGCCAGAGCGTGCGGATCGCCGTCGCGTCGAGCGTGCTGGGGATGCGCGAGGCGCTGCTGGACCGGCACAGGTACGACTGGGTCGTGGTGCTCACCGACCGCACGGCCGACGAGCTGCCGACGGGCGTGAAGGACCACCTGTCGTCGGGAATGGTCTACCACCTAGATGCATGGCCGGCGCTGCGGGAGGCGTTCAAGGCCAACGGGCAGGAGTACGGCCTGCTGTCGAACAAGCACGACGCGGCGCGCTCTGCGCTCCGGTCGCTTCCCGCGCAGGTACCGCCCGCGCCCGGCGGTGTCCTGACCAGCGACCACCTGTTCGGCGTGCTCGCCAGGGAGCACTTCGACCTCGCGCCGGACAGCGTCACGCCGCACCGGATCGCCGCGTGGTCCACGCAGCTCGCGGCCACGACCAGGTTCACTCGCTGGAGCGCGGAGGCCGATCCTGTGCTGCGGCAGCAGTTCTACGAGTGGCTGGAACGCCGGCTCGGCGATGCGGGCCGGGTGCTCACCGCCCTCTGGCAGAAGGTCGGCCCCGCCGACACGGTGCCGCTGGGCCTGGTGGCCGCGCTGACCGACGATTCCGCGAAGGCCGCACAGGCTTTCCCCGATCCCGCCTCGACCGCCGTCGCCGTCCGAGCGCGACTGGAGGACCGCATCGGGCTGGTCCCCGCGCAGGCGGAGATCGAGGTGTGGTCGTCGGCCGCCACGCTGGCAGTCGGGAACGGCGACAAGCCCGGAACACTCCGCCGGGCGGGCGAACTGACGGCGGAGCTGCGGGCAACGCCGCTGCTCGGGCGGTCCGATGTGCTCGACGAGGCACTGCCGCTGCGGATCGGCCGGTTCGCGACGGCGCTCCGGGAGGCGGTCGACGGTGGCCCGCTCGCCGCGGCATCGGACGCGTGGGAGGCCGTGCGCGCGCACGCCGCCGCGAAGGCGGACGAGTTCGACGCACCCCAGGACGTGCGGGTGGGACGCTCCGCGTTGCGGCTCCTGCGTTGGTCGCGAACCGACTTCGCGGAGCCTCGCGGTGTGGGCGACTGGTTGCACCGGTACCGCACCGAACTGGCATGGGTGGACGCCGCGATCGACGAGGCGTTCGTCGGTGCAGAGAACGCCGAGCTGCAGACTTCGGCGCGCCGGATACTGGCGGACGTCCGCGGGCGGCGTGCGCAGCTGGATGCCGAATTCGCCTCCGTGATAGCCGCTTCCGGCGTGCACCAGCCGTCCGACGGCGGGTACCTGCCGATCGAGGATGTGCTGGACCGGGTGGTGGCGCCGCTCACCGCGCGGCCACCGGCACCGTCGTACGCGCCGGCGAAGGAGCAGGACCGCTCCCCCGTGCTGCTTCTCGTGCTCGACGGCATGGGGGCGGCCGCAGCGGCGGAGATCCTCGCCGACCTCGCGCGGCGGTCGCCGCAGTGGCAGGAGTGCGCCGTCGAGGACCTGACCGCCGCGCTGGCGGTGCTCCCCACGGTGACCCGCTTCTCCCGCACCAGCCTGCTGTCCGGGGAACTCGCCGTCGGCGATCAGCGCACCGAACGCGACGGCTTCGCGGCGTGGTTGGCGCGCAACCACCTGCCCGCGCAGCACACCCCGCTGTTCCACAAGGCGCAGCTGGACGCGCTGTCCGGCGAGGGCTCCGTCGCCCCCGAGGTGCGCGCGGCGATCGACGACACGACGAGGACGCCGGTGGTGGCGTGCGTGCTGAACACCATCGATGATGCGCTGGACAAGTCCGATCCGGGTGGGACGGTGTGGACCGTCGGGCAGGTGCGACACCTGGAGGCACTGCTGGGTGCGGCCGGGACCGTCGGCCGCACGGTGGTTCTGGTGTCCGATCACGGGCATGTGGTGGAGCGGAGCGAGGCACCGTCGGCGCAACGGGGCGAGCGGATCTCGGCCCGGTACCGGCCCGCCGAGATGGATGCCGAGGTGGGTGAGGTGCTCGTCGAGGGACCGCGGGTGCTCGCCGACGGTGGCCGCGCCGTCCTCGCCGTCGACGAGCAGCTGCGCTACACCGGGAAGAAGGCCGGGTACCACGGCGGCGCAACGCTCGCCGAGGCCACCGTGCCGATCGCCGTGCTGGTGAAGGGCGCGGTGCCGGTGCATCTGCCGTTGGAGCCGCGGCCGACCACGCCGCCGGCCTTCTGGACCGGCTCGGTGGCCGAAGCCGGTGACCCGGTGCCGATCCCAGCACCGTCAGCGCCTACTAAGCCAGCGCGCCGGAGGCCGTCGGCGGGCGAGGTGGGATTGTTCGACCTCCCGGCCCAGCCGGCAGCGACCGAGCGGGACCGCGTCACGGCGCTGCTGGAGTCGGATCTGCTGCGGTCGCAGGTGCGGACGTTTGCGCATCGGTGGCCGCTGGATGCGGTGGGTGAGGTGGTACGGGAGGCCGTCCTGGGCAACGGGGTGCTGCCGCTGGCGCGGGCGGACGAGTTGCTCGGTTCGCGCGGACGGGTGGGCCGGACGGCGAGCATCCTGCAGCAGGTGTTCAACATGGACGGTGTGGAGGTGATCTCGGTGCACGGCAGCGAGGTCCGGCTCGAGCCCGCCGTGCTGTTCGAGCAGTTCGGGGTGCCGCGGTGAGCCTGTCCCCGGTGCGGCGGCGGGAGATCCTGCAGTCGTTGCGGCAGGGCACCGTGCCGGACGGGAGCCTGGACGTGCTTGCGGTGGGTATCGACCGATTCGCGACCGCCATCGACGAGGACCTCGACGCGGTGGCGGCAGGTGGCTCGGCGTTCAAGGCGGTGCGCGGCGAGTACGGGGCGGGTAAGACGTTCTTCGCGCGGTGGGTGGAGCAGCGCGCCATGCGCCGCGGACTCGCCGTGGCCGAGGTGCAGATCAGCGAGCTGGAGACGCCGCTGCACAAGCTGGAGACGGTGTACCGCAGGACGATCGAGGAGCTACGGACGGCGGCGTTCCCCAAGAGCGCATTCCGCGCGGTCACCGATGCGTGGCTGTACGGGATCGAGGAGGACGCTGCCGATGCCGCTGGCGCGACCGAAGCGTCTGCGGAACAGGTGGATTCGCTGCTGGAGCAGCGGCTCGCCGCCGTCGCTAGGCAGACGCCGGTGTACCCGATGGTGCTGCGCCGGTACCGGCAGGCGTTGGAGGACGGTGACGCCGCCCTCGCCGATGCGCTGATCGCCTGGCTCGGCGGCCAACCCCACGTGGGCGCGGCGGCGAAGCGGGCAGCCGGCATCAAGCAGGACGTGGACCACTTCCTCGCGATGGGCTTCCTACAGGGGCTCCTGGCCGTTTTGAAAGGCGCCCGGCACCCTGGGCTGGTGCTGGTGATCGACGAGGTCGAGACGCTACAGCGGATGCGCCGGGATTCGCGTGAGAAGGCGCTGAATGCGTTGCGGCAGTGGCTCGATGAGCTCGACTCCGGCCGGTACCCCGGACTGTATCTGATCGTCACCGGCACGCCCGCGTTCTTCGACGGACGGTCCGGCGTGCAGACGCTGCCGCCCCTGGCGCAGCGGCTGCACACCGACTTCGGCGATCCGCGGTTCGACAACCCGCGGGCGCCACAGATCCGGCTGACGGGGTTCGATCTGGACCGGCTGGTGGAGGTCGGTGAGCGGGTGCGCTCGGTGTATGCGGAGGGCGCCTCCCCACGCGTGCTGTCTGCGGTCGACGATGCGTACCTGCGCGACCTCGCCTCCGCCGTCGCCGGCGAACTCGGTGGGCGCGTGGGTATCTCGCCGCGGCTGTTCCTCAAGAAGCTCGTGGACGTGCTCGATCGGGTGGATCAGTTCCCCGACTTCGACCCGCGCGTGGACTACACGTTGCAGGTCGGAGCCGGTGAGCGTGAGGAGGCGCTGCGGGCAGCGTCAGCGGACGATGTGGAGCTGTGAGGACTCGTCGATGGACACGTGGATCGAGAACCGCGAGCCGCTCTATGCGGTCGGCACCACCACGACGCCCGAACGCGAGGCGTCTTCCCCGGCGGACACGGGGATACCGCCATCGATGCAATCCCAACTCTGGCAGCAACCTCGGCCCGTCGCGGAGCGGATTCGATCCATGGCGCCAGATCGTTTCGGCCTGTATCCACATGAGGTGCTGCTGCTGACGTACGCTCCTCTTCTGCTGACGCGCGGCCGGCGTTTTCAGCTGTTCTGGGCGGACCGCTACGGTGTCGCCGATCCGCTCAGCGCTCTGCGGTCGCTCGCCGAGCGCGGGTTCCTCGCACCCGAGAACGACGCCGACACCGTCGGTCGGCAGACGATCGCCGGCCTCAAGCCGGTGCTCGCGGCACGCGGTCTGAAGGTGAGTGGTTCCAAGGCTGCGCTCGTGGATCGGGTCCTCGACTCTCTGACGCCGATGGAGATCGATGATCTCTATCCCGAGCGGTACTACGCGTCGACGGCGATCGCCATCGACGCGGTGGCTGCGAGTCCGCAGATCCCGCATATCCACCGTCACCCGAATATCGAAGGACTGGACATCTTCTCGCTCACCGAACTGGTGCGGCTGAATCCCGGGCCGTACCGCGACACCGTCTGGCGATGCCTCAACTGGCTTTCGCTCATCCACGCGGTCAACGGGAAGTGGGGGTTCTACGGCAGCGCGCGGTATGCGATGGCCACATTCCTCGCCGAGGAGGACCGATGGCGTGACGCGATCGCGATGTTGGCCGAAGTGGCGTTCTACGACCTCAACTGTACTGAGAACACCGTCGACGGCAGACCCGTCGAACTGGATCTCGACTACGTCTTCCCGTATGAGACGTCGATCGCTACGGTTGCGCCGGGAATCGCTCCGCAGTTCATGGCGTGGGGCGATGACGCGGGTCTGTCGGAGAAGGAGGTCCGCGACCTGATGTTGACGCGCATGGCTCAACAGCGCCCTCCCGTGCAGGTGTTCACCGTCGAGGAGTGCGTCGACATCGTCTTCCTCACCGCCTCTATGGACACCGCGGCACTCGACGCCATCTACACTCAGGCCGGGCAGCGCCTCCGCGGACAGGATCGGGGTTGACCCACGGACGCGCGCTACGAGCGGGTCAGCGTGGTGAGGTCGATACGGAGGCCGAACGGCACCGTCGTCGTGAACTCGCCTACGTGTTCCTTGGCCGAGTACTCGCCGCCTGCGAGCGTGAGCTCCGTGAGGCGCGGACCATCGAGGTCGACGATCCAGTACGCACGAATCCCGGCATCGGCGTACTCGCTGCGCTTGGTGACACGGTCGACTCGCCGCGTACCCGGCGAGAGGATCTCGATCACTACGACGACGTCGGCGGCGGGCAGCGGCGCACTCGCACCGGATTTGTACACGACCAGGTCCGGCGCTCTGACCGTTGCCGGCGTCTGCGGATCAACGACCACATCCACCTCCGCCACAGTACGAAAACCGTTCGGCATCTGCTCACGGAGCTGCATCCACAGCTCGTAGACCGCGTCCATGTGCGCGATTCCCGGCCTCGGCGACACGATCCGGACCCCCTCTTGCAGCTCCGACCGGCCGACGGTGTCCTCCCCCAAGGCGCGCCATTCCGCCAACGACATCAGATGCGGATTCGCGGCGACGGTCATGAGGCCAGTGTAGGCGGGCAGACCCGACTGGGCCGGGTCCCGAAGCTCCGCCCCCTGAAGCGCGATCGAGCCCGCATCGGGTCGTGAGCTCGGCATCGTGGTCATTGGTCGACCACCTGCGTGACCTCAGCCGTGAGCTTGTAGTCGCTCGACTCGGTCTCCAACGTCGACTCGTCGGTGTAGGGCACGCTGGTCCCCGTCAGCGTGAAGCTGTCGGTGACCGGCTCCTCGCCTCCGAGTACACGGTAGATCACCCGCACGTCAGCGCCGGCGAGATCGGCTGTCGACCCGATGTAGTGCGGCGTGATCGTGTAGCTCACGTTGCAGCCGGCGCTACCGAAGCAGTGGCTCTTCGTCACGATCACGTCGATGGTGAAGTCGCTGGCACTGAACACGTGCGGATTCGCCGTGGTCGTCTCTGCCCCCGCATCGGGAGTGGTCGTGTTGGTGGTGACGGCGGCCCCTGGGCTCGCAGACGACGTTCCCCCCCTTGCCGCACGCTCCAAGCAGGACGCCGAGTCCGGCGAGAACCAGTGCGACAACGATCTTGAACTTCATTTTCTCCTCGATTCAAAGAATTGAGGGTCCCGGGTGCAATGTGCCGCGCGACCCGCGCGCTCATCCACCGAATCAGGCCCTCCCCCAACAAGTGCACGAGGAACGTATCTCGGACCACCGACAAGGTTGAGCAGTCCGACTCGCCACCGCCGATGGATCGATCCCGACGCGGTGCCACGCGTGCTCCAATCGGCGGCGCGGTGTAGCTACCGTCTGGCTGGTTCAGGCGCCGACACCGCAAATAATTGCTTCGCTAAACATCAATATAGGAAATAAGACTGGCCATTTCAGACCCGGCTGGTCGGTCCGCGCGGCCGCCTGCACAACGTGTCGCCACAACCTGTCGGTGGCCGGTATTACAGTGTCCGAAGCGGATCGAGGGAGGCCCGCTGAGTTCGATTGGGGGACCATGACCGAGACATCCAGCCGCGCCGACGACCAGACCGCCACCGGCCTGACCATCGACGTCGACGCGTTTCCCGCGGTCAACCTCGCGCTGATACACAACCGGGTGCCCCTGATCCGGCGGATCACCGTGTCGAACGGCACTCCGACCCCGATACACGACCTCCGCGTGACGGCGTCGCTCACGGGCTTGCTCGACGGCCAGGTACCCGCGTGGTCCGAGACCATCGATCGCCTGGGTGCGGGCGCGTCCACCCACTTCGAAATGATCCGGGAGGTGGACCCCTCCCGGGCGCATCTGTCTGCTCTCACCGAGAGCTACCCCGCCGGCCTGGTAGTCGCGGCCACAACACCGGACCGGGTCACGGCGGTGCGCGTCGAACACCCCATTCAGGTGCTGGCGCACAACGAGTGGTTCGCGGATCCGGTCTTCTACGAGTCGCTCGCGACGTTCGTCCAACCCAACACCGCGGCGGTGTCCAGCATCCTCGATGAGGCGTCGCGCATCCTTGCGGACCAGACCGGCGACGCATCGATCCAGGGCTACCAGTCCGGGCCGAACCGTGCCGGTCTGATCGCGGCCGCCGTGTACGGGGCGCTGGTGCGCCGCGACATCCGCTACATCAACCCACCGGCCTCGTTCGAGAAGTCGGGGCAGAAGGTACGGACGCCCCAGCAGGTTCTCGACGAGCGCTTCGGCACGTGCATCGACCTGGCAGTGACCTACGCCGCCTGCCTCGAGCAGGCAGGTCTCCATCCCCACGTCTGGGTGATCGACGGCCACGCCTTCGCCGGGTTCATGCGATACGAAGCGACCATCGGTGCGCCGGTGGTCCTCGAGCCGAACACGATGCTGAACCTTGCGGAGAGTGGCGACGTCGTCGTCGTCGAGGCGCAGTTCTACCAGTCCGGCACCCCCAGCCTCCTGGCGGCGGTCGAGGTCGCGCGGCGTCATCTCAACGATCCGCGCCGCCTGCGCGGGCTCATAGACATCAAAGCTGCCCGTGACGCCGGGATACGGCCCCTCCCGGGCGTCGCGACCCCGACCACCCCGGCGCCTGAAGCCGAAGCGTCGGCCGCGCCGTCACGCGTCTCACTCGCGCTCCCCGACCAGCTCGCCTCCGCCACGTCGGCGAGGCCCGGCGACGAGCAGATCGTCGACGACCACGATTCGTCGCCCGCACGCGTCAAGAAGTGGAAACGTGCACTGCTGGACCTGAGCACCCGCAATCGACTGCTCAACCTCCGCGCGTCTCGGGAAGTCCTCTATCTCGTGACCACCGAGCAGTCGCTCCCGATGCTGGACGACCTGGTCGAGAGCGACCGCAAGGTCACGCTGCTGCCGGCCGACGACCTCAGCTCGATGCAGAAGATGAGCGGGACCGCCACCGCGGCCGACCTGCCCGCCGAGGCCATCCGGGATCATCTCGCGAAGCGCCGAGAGACCTTCGTCACCGTGCCGGAAGCCCGGTACGCGTCGGTGTTCAAGGGCCTCCAGCGCGCGGCGCGAACCCTCTTGGAGGAGACCGGGAACAGCAACCTGTATCTGACGTTCGGTTCACTCGTCCACGCGACGACATCGGGGACCGAGGCGCGGGCTCCGCTCTTCCTGCTCCCGGTGCAACTGACGGGTGGTACCGGTCAGAGCCGATTCCAGATCGTCATGGACTCGACGACGTCGGCGGCTCCGAACTACTGCCTGATCGAGTGGCTGCGGGTGAAGCACAACGTCACCATCGAGGCCCTCAAGTCACCACCGACCGATGACAACGGCATCGACGTGTCTGCCGCGCTCACCGGGATCAGGCAGGCGCTGCTGCGGCACAACCTGCCGTTCCGCGTGGCCGCCGACGCGACCGTATCGATCTGCAGGTTCGGCACGCTCGGAATGTGGCAGGACATCCAGGACTCGTGGGAGATCCTCGAACGCAGTCCTCTCGTCCACCATCTGACTCATTCAGCCGGAGACACGTTCGTCGATCCCGATGTCCCGTCGCGGGAACCGATCTCGGCACTCACCGTCGACGAGACGGCACAGGTGCTGCCCATCGCCTACGACGGCTCACAGCTTCGGGCGATCGAAGCATCCGCCGCTGGGCGCACATTCGTCCTCGAGGGGCCACCCGGTACCGGGAAGTCGCAGACGATCACGAACCTGATCGCGCGGAACCTCGCCGCCGGACGGACGGTGCTCTTCGTCGCCGAGAAGCAGGCGGCACTCGATGTCGTCCGACGCCGCCTCGAGCGCGTGGGTCTCGCTCCGTTCACCCTGGACCTGCACGGCCAGAATCAGACCAGCGCCAACATCCGCGAGCAGCTCAAGCGCTCGCTCGATCACCGTGCCACGTTCAACGACGGTGCGTGGGACAGCCGCCTGGCGACCTGGCGCGCGCAGCACTCGCCGCTCGCCGCGTACCCACGTCTGATCCACGCCCCCAACGCCGTCGGCGATTCGCTGTGGCGGGCCGCCGACACCGTCGCCGCCCAGCCCGGCGCGCCGTTCGCGTCGCTCCCCAACGCGTATGTCTCGACCACCTCGCCCGGCGATGCCACTGCCGTCCGCGACGCTCTCCGGACCTTCGGCCGGATGGCGCGAGCCGCTGATACCCGACGTGACAACCCGTGGCGTCTGGCCGACGATCCAGGATCGGACGAAGACATCGAGGATGCCTGGCGGACCGCGACGGCAGCATTGCAGCAGTTCGACCGGGACCCGAACGCCGCCCGGATCATCGGCGCCCTGCGATCGCCCTTGCGTGTCGCGGTCCTCCTCGGGCGGATCGACGACGAGGTGAAGGCACCCGCGATCAGCGATGCCGTGCTCGCCGAGTCACGCTCCCCGGCCTGGGCCCAGAGCCAGCACCTGCTCCTCAGCGAGCTATCCACTCTCCGTTCCGATTTCAGCGAATTGACGAGGTCGTTCAACCCTGTCTTCATCGCAGCGGGCGACCCGGCGGCGCTGGCGCAGCTGATCCTCGACTCGCGGCGGGGCATGGGCAAGCGCAAGAAGGCCGAACGCGCGGTGGCCGCCCTGCGCGCCGTGACGATGCCGAACGCGGATCTGACCCTCGAGCAAGCCGTCCCCCTACTGCAGAACGTGCCCAGTGCGCGGTCGCTGCGCGACCATGTGCGCCAGCAGGCGACCGAACTGCTCGGCGATCTCCTACCGGAACAGTGGGACCCGCTGTCCGCCGATGCCGAACGCGACCTGCACGCGATCGTCGGGAACCTGGCCTCGGCGCGGTCGTTCGCCGACCGGTATCCGGTGGAGTGGCAGATGCTCCGGAAAGACGTGATTCCCGGTCACACCCGTGCGACCCTTACCGCAGTGGTGACCGCGTGGCGCGAATGGACGAGAGTCCTCGGCGCGAGCGACGCATCGACGGCGCGCTGGCTGCGCGGTCGAGACTGGATGACGACCTGGCGGGCGGCACAACCACAGTGGTCGGATGACCTCGCCCAGCAAGGCACCGCGCCGATGCGGCGCCTCGTGGACTTGGACCACACTCTCGCTCCCCTTCGAGCCAGCGGCCTCACGGAATTCGCCGAGATGCTGATGGTCGGCGCCATCCCCGCCGTCGAGGGCGAGTCCCGCTATCTGTCCGGCGTCGCCCGCGCGTCGATCGCAGAACGTGTGGCGGCCAACGGCCTGCAGAGTTTCTCCACCCAGGCCCGCGACGGACAGACCGCCGACTATGCGGCGGGGGCCGATCGCGTCCGCGACGATCTGCAGCGCGCGCTCCCAGCGCAACTGATCGCTCGTCGACCGTTCAGCGCCGACCGACTCGAAGGCGACTACGGCACCCTGCGGCGCTCGCTCGACCAGAAGCGCAACGCCCGCTCGGTGCGGACACTGGTACAGCGGTACGGCCGAGAGATCGTCAGCGCCACCCCGTGTTTCCTCGTCAGTCCGAGTTCGCTCGCCCAGTTCGTAGCGCCGGGTTCGGTGACATTCGATCTGGTCGTGTTCGATGAGGCCTCCCAGGTCACGGTGGCACAGTCGATCGGTGCGCTGGGACGCGCGCGGTCCGCGGTGATCGTGGGCGACTCCAAGCAGATGCCGCCCACGACGGTCGGAATGGCGTCCACCGACACCGCGGACGACGAGGACGAGGAGGCGGCGGAGTCCCCCGAGGACCTCGACAGCATCCTCACCGAATGTGTCGAATCCGGCGTCGAGCGCCTATGGCTGACCTGGCACTATCGGAGCCAGGACGAGTCCCTCATCGCCTTCTCGAACGAGAGCTACTACGACGGACGACTCGCGAGCCTGCCGAGCCCAGGTGGTGACGACCGCAGCGGCATCGAGGTCCGAAAAGTCCCCGGACACTTCAACCGCGAGAACACCAGACACGAGTTCCGGACGAACCGGGTCGAGGCCGAGGCGATCGTCGCAGAGATCACCCGACTCGTGAGTCCGCCCCGGCGGGAGCGCAGCATCGGTGTCGTGACGTTCAACCGCCAGCAGCAGGAGTTGATCCAACTGCTCCTCGACGAATGCGACGACCCCGCCGTAGCCGACCTGCTGAGGCCGGACGTCCAGGACGGGCTGTTCGTCAAGAACCTCGAGAACGTGCAGGGTGACGAGCGGGATCTCATCCTGTTCTCGACCGCCTTCTCGAAACGCCCCGGAGAAGACCGGATGCCGCTCAACTTCGGGCCGCTCACCAACAGCGGTGGCGAGAGGCGACTCAACGTGGCGATCACGCGCGCCCGACGCAAAGTAGTGGTGTTCACGTCGTTCTCGCCCTCCGACATCGACGTGAGTCGCACGAAGTCGGCCGGTATCCGAGACCTGAAAAAATACATGGAGGCCGCGCAAGCCGGGTTCATCGAGCAGTCCGATCGGCGGCGGAGCGAGGGTGCCGGCGCGATCGAGACCGAGATCGCCCACGCTCTCCGCGCGCGGGGGGTCGAGGCCCAGAACGATTACGGTCTGTCCGACTTCGTAGTCGACGTCGCGGTGCGCTCTCCCGATTCGCCGCAGTGGCAGGTCGCCGTCATGCTGGACGGAAAGCGATGGGCTGACCGTCCGACGGTGTCCGACCGCGAGCTCACTCCCCAACTCCTCGAGTCGATGATGGGCTGGCCATCGGTCATCCGCGTCTGGCTACCCGAGTGGCTGAACGATCCCTCCGGCGTCATCGACCGCATCGTCACGGCAGTCGAGTCCGCGCAGGCCGCACAGGAGGCCGAGCCGCAAGCGACCGAAGGTCCCAGCTCCACTTCAGGTCCTGTGCTGCACGAGGCGATGGTCGGCTCGGAGACGTCGAGCGCAACTGCCGGTGAGGCGCCCCGCGTCACGGTCCTCCCGCCCGGCGATGCGACTCAGCCGGCCACGGTACCCGGCGTCCCGCCGGCGCCCGACACGGTGAGAGTCGCTGCCGTCGCGGTGGACGCCCGGCCCGTCAGCGCATCCGACGGCTCAGACCTCGACCGGAAGCCGACTCCGTCGCCCGCTGAAGTCCCGTCCCGATATGTGAGTGCTCCCACCGGGACACTCGGCACACGCGAGTATCTGGATACCGAGTCGGCCGAGCTGCACAGCGTTCTCCGCGCCGCCACCGCCGAGGTCGTCGCGATCGAGGGACCGATCGAGCTGTCGCGCCTGTGCTCGGGAGTCGTCCGCCGCTTCGGTCTGGACCGGGCGAGTGCCGCACGGCGGAGCCTCGTCGAGAACCAGGTCCAGCAGAGAATCCTCCGGACCTCGCTCGGGACGTTCGTCTGGCCGGACGGACTCGACCCGGATACGTGGCGCGGATTCCGTCAGCCACAGGCGGATTCGAAGCGCCCGATCGACGAGATCGCACCGGAGGAGATCATCAACTCCGCGGTGTACGCGGTCCGCACCGGACATACAGACGAAGAATCACTGGTGCGGCAGACGCTGCAACAGTTGGGCCAGGGGCGTCTGACGGACAAGGCACACCGGCGTGTGTCGTCGTGCATCGCCCTGGCCATCGAACGTGGTCGGCTCACGCACGGTGCAGCCGGCTTCGCCGCCGAATGAACCGCCTCGATCCTCGTGAAATAGTCGTGCCGTGACCACCGGCTTCGACCTCCTGGACCCGATCCTGCAGCACCACATCGTGAACACGCTGCGGTGGCCGGGACTGCGCCCACTGCAGGACGAGTCGGCGCCGACGATCGTCGGCGGCACCGACGCTATCCTGTTGGCGCCCACGGCCGGTGGGAAGACCGAGGCAGCCGTGTTTCCGCTTCTCACCCGGATGCAACGTGAGCGGTGGTCGGGCACGTCGGTGCTCTACGTGTGCCCACTCAAGGCGCTGCTGAACAATCTGCAGCCCCGGCTCGAGTCGTATGCCGCTTGGATGGGCCGCTCGGTAGCGACGTGGCACGGCGACGTCACCGCCGGCGGGCGCCGCCGCATCAAGGCCGAACGACCTGACTTCCTGCTCACCACACCGGAATCCCTCGAATCGATGTTGGTGTCCACCGGCGTCGACCCCGCCGTCGTGCTCGGCGATGTCAAGGCCGTCGTCGTCGATGAGGTACACGCCTTCGCCAGCGACGACCGGGGGTGGCACCTCCTCGCCGTCCTCGCCCGCCTGGAGGCGCTCCTGGGCCACCGTTTCCAACGGATCGGCATGTCCGCCACCGTCGGCAATCCAGAGGAGCTCCTCGACTGGCTCCAAGGCGGATCGAATTCGGCGGGACAGGTCGTCGGCCCCGCGAGCGGAGAGGCGGCACCTCCGGACATCACCGTGGACTCCGTCGGCACGATCCAGAGCGCAGCGAAGGTCATCGCCGCCTTGCACGCCGGCGAGAAGCGGCTGGTGTTCGTCGACTCGCGCAGGCTGGCGGAGGAACTCGGCGCGGGGCTCCGCGAGCGCGGCATCACCACGTTCGTGTCCCACTCATCGCTGTCCCTCGATGAGCGCCGGGACTCCGAGCGCGCGTTCGCGGAGGCGCGCGACTGCGTCATCGTCGCGACATCGACTCTGGAGCTCGGCATCGACGTCGGCGACCTCGACCGGGTCATCCAGATCAACGCGCCGCGGACCGTGTCGTCGTTCCTTCAGCGGCTCGGCCGCACGGGGCGGCGCGACGGGACGTCTCGTAACTGCCTCTTCCTCTGCCTCGGCGAGACCGCGGTGCTGTCGACGTTGGGGATGCTCCACTGTTGGTCCCTGGGGTGGGTCGAGCCGGTGCTGGCGCCTCCGGAGCCGCGGCACATCGCGGCGCAGCAGATCCTGGCGCTGGCGTTACAGACTCGGCGGGTATCGCTGGGCGGGTGGCGCGCGTCGTGGGGGCGTCTCCCGCTGTTCGGCGACGACGGCGACCGGGTCTTCGACCATCTCCTCGAGAAGGGGTTCCTCGACCACGACTCGGGCACCGCGTTCATCGGCCCGGAGGCGGAGAAGCGTTTCGGCCGAAGGAGTTTCATGGACCTTCTAGCCGTGTTCACCGCCTCGCCGGAGTTCCGCGTGTACGCCGGGCGGCAGGAGATCGGATCCGTCGACGTCTCGGTACTGACCGACACCGTCGACGGCCCACGCGTGCTACTGCTGGGCGGACGGTCTTGGCTGGTCACGCACGTCGACTGGTCGCGCCGCCAGGTCTACGTCGAGGTGTCGAACCTCCCCGGGCGGGCGAGGTGGGGGTCCATGCCGGACGATGCGTCCTTCCGGCTCACGCGGGGCGCGCGTGCGGTGTTGCTGGGTGCCACGCCCGCGGGGGTCACGCTCACCCGCCGGGCGACGGCAACGCTCGGCGAGCTACGCACCACTCGCGCGACCGACGTGTCGGGCGAGGGCCTGGTCGTCGCGCGCGACGGCGACGACTGGCGGTGGTGGACCTGGGCAGGCGCGAAGGCCAACCGTACTCTCGCGGCGTGGGCACCGCACTTGATCGCGCCAAGGCAGACGTTCGACGCTGAATCGGTGCGCCTGCATCCCGACCTCACCGGCTCGTCGATCGCGGACCAGATCGCTCTGATGCGGCTGGACGAGGAAGCGCGGCGCCGCTGCCCAGATGTCGATGACGGTGCGCTCGCCGGCCTCAAGTTCTCGGCCGCGCTGCCCAGTGAGCTGGCTCGGCGCACACTCGCGGCCCGGCAGATCGACGTCGGTGGAGCTCTCGACTGCTGCTCGATGGGTCCTGTCCTGCGGATGGGCGGCTGAGCTGCCCGCTACACCTCGAACTGCTCGCGCAGAGCGTCGACGTCGAGCACGACAACGTCCCCGTCGACGGTCAACACGTCGTACTGGTCGACGTTGAGTAGTTTCCGCACCTGCGACACTGCGCCGTTGACGTTGCGCGTCTCGATCCCGAGTGTCTCGGCCACCGCGCGCGACACGAGTTCCCTGGATGCAGAGGCCAGGAGTGCGACGAGCAACTCCTCCACCTGTGAGTCGGTGACGACCAACCGGCCGGCGAGCCCCTTCTGCTCGCCATAGACAGCTGAGGTCATGACCGCACGGGCCAGGTCCGCAGGAGTGCCCGTACTCGGCGAGAGGGGAGCCGGGGGCTCCGCGCCGGACTCACGAGGTGACGGACCGTCGTCCTGCTTGCCTCCGCCCCGGGCGGGCGCCGGCGTGGGCGTGTGGGCCGGGGCCGGGGCGACCGGGCAGGCGGCCGCGGGTGTGTCGTCGACGTCCACGCCGAAGGCCGTCACGACGCCGGCGAGCCCGGTGTCGTAGCCCTGGCCCACGGCACGGATCTTCCACATTCCGTTCCAGCGGTACACCTCTGCCACTATGAGCGCAGTCTCGGAGGTCAACCCTTCGACCGGGAATCGAACCGACGCGCCCGGCCCGTCGACCTGCGCGGTTATCGGGCCGATCGAACCGAACGTGCCATCGCCATCGATGCTCGCCGCCACTGCGATGGTGTGCACCTCGGCGGGTACCTCGTCGGGGCGGACATGGACCACATCCGCGATGAGGTCGACGCCGGGACCGCTCCGGTTGTTGTAGAACACCAGGTCGGCGTCACTTCGCACTCTTCCCTCCGCGGTGAGCAGCAGTGCAGAGAGATCCAGCGCAGCGGCACATTCGACCGCGACGGCGAGGTCCCCCGCGGGGGCCGGCCGATTCTCGCCTCGACGCATCGTGGTCATATCCTTCTCCTCAGGCGTCGCTGATCGTGCCGCCGACCGCTAGAGAGCGATGTCATCGGCAGTGAGAGTCGCTCGCGCTTCGGTTCCGGTCACGATGGCGCGCTCCTGCGGCGTGAGTTCGTCCAGGCTGAGTTCGAGTTCGTAGTCGGCGTAGGGATCGAACTCCGCATGGATGTCGATCTTGTCCATGACGTCGACGAGCTTCCGGATGTACAGGCGCGGCGCCAGTCCGACCCGCTCACCGAGTTGCCCGGCGACGGCGCGCCCGAAGACCTCGAGGAACGCGTCGTCGACGCGCGCACCGACCCGGTCCGCGTTGTCGGCGCCGGCAACGTACAGGTCACGCACCCGACCCCCGAGCTCGAGCAGCTTGGCAGCGTCGAAACCGGTGAGCCGAATCTGCGGTGCCCGCGGGTTGTCGAACTTCGGATTCGAACCGAACTCGGTGTGTAGGCGCTGAGCGAGCGGTGGCAGCGACGCGATCCCCATCTGCCCTTCGAGGAATGCCGGGGTTCCGGTGACCATGAGGTAGAGGCCCGAGAACGAACCGTCCGAGATCTGGTCCACCAGCTGCCGCAGCACGTTGAGGCTCTTCTCCCGGGAGTCGCGGCGCATGCGCTGCACGGTCTCGACCTCGTCGATGACCAGGAACAGGCCGGCGTGACCGCTATCGCGCATGATCGTGACCACGCCGCGGAGGAACTCGAGCGCCATCCGGTTGTCGAGGTCACCCTTGACTCCTGCGGCGCGCTTGATCGCGGCGCTGATGTTCGGCTGCCCGCCCAGCCAACTGATCAGGCCGTCCGCAACATCCCGGTCACCCGACTCGGATGCCTTCCGGTACGCACGGATCACCTGGGGGAAGACGGGCGCGGTCGCCGCCACCACCGCGAGTCGCCGGTCGAGCACGTCGTCGAATGCGCGGCCCTGTTCGTACGCGTCGCTCTCGATGGTGTACAGCCAAGCGTCGATGAGCTGTCGGAAGCCGCCCCGCGGCACCGACGACGTGCGGATCCCGCTGATGCACTGCCGGTAGACAGCGTCGAGGCGGTACAACGGCGTCTCGATCTCGTTGACCTGGAGCTCGGACGCCGCGAAGCCTGCTCGCAGCGACCGCTCGGCGAGCCAGCGGGCGAAGAAGGTCTTGCCCGAACCGTACTCACCGCGGGCGACCTTGAACACGCCGCTGCCGCCCTTGACGACGTCGAGTTCGGCCCCGAGTGTCGCGGCGAACGGGGTCAGACCGACTGCGAGCTGGCCGAGCCCGGCCTCGGGCACGCTGCCACGACGGAGCGCGTCGAGCACCTCCCGACGACGGCGCTGCGAGATCTTTGGCTGTGCTGACAAAATCACCCTCCCCCTTGATGTTTCACTCCGTAATCACCGGGATGCCAGACTACAACGCCTCGAGCACGGTGCGGCCCCGAACAGGAGTGCCCCGGGTACCCTCGCGCCCACCGCGCAAACGCCGCGCGCGCTGCCAGGATCCGTAGACGTCCCCACGATCGGGGCGACGCGGAGTCGAGGAGGACTCGCCCGGGACGAGGAGCGACTGACCACGCTGCCGCCGTCACGGCCTGCGGCCTCGTCGTCACTCGCTCATGCGACGAATCATTGAGGCGACGGTGGGCGCTAGGGATTCGACGCCGAATCCGCAAGTTTGCACGCGGACCTCACCCTCGACCCGACCACCGATCCAATCGCGCGGGCACCGCTCGACGAAGAGGCCCTGCGCAGCACTGCGCGGCTATGCGCCCAGCGGTCCAGATCGCCGATGGCGCAGCAGCTAGGCCGCGTCGAGGACGTGGAACGAGAGGTCGACGCGGGGGACGTCGCGCGGCACCGCTGCGGTCTCGGGCACCCAGTCGTCGAGCAACACCCGCACCGCCCACCCGGTGAACTGCCCCTCCTCCTCATCGAACCCGAGGGGCAGTGAGAGTTCCAAGCGGACACCGTCGACGCCGCGGTGGTACAACACGATCCAGTTGCCGGGCGGCGGGTCGCCGGCGGCGTCGACGACTCGGCTGAACACGAGATCGGTCAGCGGGATCAACGACTCCTGTTCGCGCACCGCGCGCGCCGTGGCGGCGCCCTTTCGGCGCGCCGCGCGGGGCCCCACGACGCTGCCCGGGTCGCCGGTGGCGGCGTCCCCACAGACGACGGCGACGCTCCAGTCGCCGGTCCGATGGCGGCACACGGGCCGGTTTGCCGCGTCTCCCAGGCTCCACCGTCCGGTCTCGTCCAGCCGCCGGCGAAGCGATCCCACCATTGCGATCCAGCGCGCGAGGCCCGCCACGTTGTGCGGGTGATAGCCGGTGATCGTGGTCGCGGCCACCTCGCCGTTGGCGACGGCCGCATGGATGTCCGCGACGTCGACGTCCATCCGTGCGAGGTACCCGGCGGCTTGGTCCGGCGGGACGATCACGGGGCCCGAGACGGTGATGGGTTGTGTCATGGTGTACTCCTCCCTGGTGATCACGACGATAGAACAGGGGTACGACGGGTTTGCGAAAGTCGTTGACGCTCCGCTCCCGTCAGTGAGATGCCGACGAGCGTTCCTGTCAGTTCGCGTTCGTCAGGCAGTTGGCCCAGAGGCTCGACGCGAAGTCGTTGGTGACGATGTCGCCCGTCGTCATGTCCTTCACCTCGCAGTACACGTCGTCGTGGTCACCGACGGCGATCCGGGCCCCGAACACGTTGCCCGGGCGGATGTCCGACTGGACGACGCGGTACTGGCCGCCACACTGCGTCGTTGTATCGCCCCGCGGCCACGTGATCTGGGCGCAGTCGCTGCCGCCGTACCAGTCGAGCTCGACGAGCACGTTGCCGCCGATGGTGTAATCCGCATTGGCGACGCCCGTGCCGAGCGCGGTGAGCAGGAAGGCGGTGACGGTGGCGGCTGCGATCTTGGTCTTCATTTCGGTTCCTCCTCATCCCGGCGCGGTCTCGGCCAGGACCCCTGATGTTTTTCATTACCGCTGCGACACAGCTTGTTTGGTTCCCCGTTCTGTGTCAGTCATCAAGGTAGACGGAGGGTCTGACAAGTTTCGGCGACGAGCGGCACCCGGCTTCTCGGATGGCCCGAGTCTGTGCGCAGCGATGCGGTGCCCGCCTAACGACACGGGCGAGCGGGCGAAGAACCTGACGGCTCGTGGAGCATCACATCCGCGAGGACCGGTACCCGTATCCGAGCGCGCCGGCGAACACCGAGCCCCTCGGCCGCGACACCGCCACGAGACGATCCGCTCAGGTCGCCGCGGCGGACGTCGCGGCGCGCCCGCCACGCCCGAGGAGACATCGCCGCTTACCGACGGTGCAGACACTTACCGGCAGCGCCGGCCCCGACAGACGGTTCAGACGCTGACCGACGAGGACCTCCCCGATCGGCGCCTGGACGTTCGGTAAGGCGGTGCACCGTCGGTAAGCAGCTGAAGGCGCCGGAGCAGCCGATCGCACGTACCAGCCACATCAGCGGCGACACACCCACCTATCTCGGTGCCTTCGACGCCGCCAGGGCGGCGATGCGGAACGCGCGGTCGCACTCCTCCGCCTGCGTGCGCCGGGACGCGGTCTCGAAGTTCACGGCAGTACCCACCAGCGCAGTCCCCGAGGTGAAGACGACATAGCACTCGACCGACTGAGTAGTACGTCGGTTGCCAAGGGCGAATGTCCTTCCGTCCACGAAACGGTCTGATACCCAGGCATACTCGTGGTGGCTGGCCTTGTAGCTGGTCAGCGGGGGCTGATTGCCGACGATCTGGCTGACCCAGTTCCACCACCGCCCTCTGCTGTCACCATCCCGTCGCGTGAGCTCCCAGTGGCAGCCGCGATAATTCGGCGAGTCCGAGATCGCGGCGTCTTCGAGGGTCCTCGGATCCATCCCGAGCGCGAGAGCCTCGTTAGCCGAGTACGCGATGCACGGTTCGAATGACGTGCCGTCGTTGCGGCGGTTCCACCGTTCGGCAATCGTGGGCGCGAACGGCAACGGCGGTGCCGCGGACGCCATCGCCAGACCCGACACTGCACTTGGTGTACCTGCGACCGTCGTCGTGCAGCCAGCGGTCGCCAGAGCGACCGCGACCAGAGTCGCGCAGCCACCGCCCCTCACAGGGATGCCGTCCCCGATTCACGAATCGACGCTTCGCTCACCGAATCCGCGCGTTCGATCATCCCTGAGATTGCGCGGAGGTTGTCTGCCATGGCCCGCGCCCCGTGCTCGTTCGCCATCAGCGACGCCCTGAGCGACCGTGGATGTTCCACCGCCGAGGCGCGAATGTTCGTCGTTGCGGTGCGTCCTTCGGAGGTATTGCCGAGATGATTCAGCCGCCCGACATCAGTCAGCTCCAAGATTGACTTCCGCACCCTTTCCGCGTGCCGCTCGAAGGCCCGCGCCAACTCCTCGATCACGTCACCGTCGACCACCATCGACTGTCTGCCGGCCACGCGCTCGCGGGCGCGCGCCCGGATCGTCTCGACGTCCTCGGCCACCGTCTGCCCCCTCGCTCGTGCCCGGCACCGCAATACGGCCCTCGACAATTGGACGCACCAGCACCCCGATCGGTTCCCGATCCGTTCGATCCACGGCGAGCGCAAGGGTTCACCCAAGGGCCGCAACACATGACACTCGATGCCACCACCCACCCGAAGGGACACCCAGTGACTCGACAGCTTCACCTCGGCGGCTTCCAGATCGCCTCGCATGTCACCCACTCGCATGCGGCATGGCGCCACCCGGCGTCCGATCCGGCGTTCCTCACGCCGGAGTACTACCACCGCATCGGCCGGATCCTCGAGCGCGGCAAGTTCGACTTCGTGTTCTTCGCGGATCTGCTCGCGATCCCCACCAACTTCGGCGACGACATCGACGAGCCGCTGCGCCGTGGCACGCAGGCGAGTGCGACGCTCGATCCGTCGATCGTGGCGGCGTCGATCGGGGCGGTCACGAGCAGGCTGGGCATCGCGATCACCAAGTCCACCACGTACTTCCACCCGTTCGAGCTGGCCCGCATCTTCTCCAGCCTCGACCACATCACCCGCGGCCGCATCGCGTGGAACATCGTCACCTCGCTGAGCACCTCGGAGGCGCAGAACTTCGGCTACGACCAGCACCTCGACCACGACCTGCGCTACGCCCGCGCGCAGGAGTTCGTGGAGACCGCAGTGGAGCTTTGGGCGTCGTGGGAGCCGGACGCCCTGGTGCAGGACAAGGCCGATGGCATCTTCGCGGACCCCAGCCGTATCCATACGGTCGAGCGGGACTCCGAGCACTTCCGCACCCGCGGCCCGCTCCCCACGCCGCGGTCCCCGCAGGGGCGGCCGGTGCTGATCCAGGCCGGGTCATCCGACCGCGGAAAGGATTTCGCTGCGCGGTGGGCCGAGGCCATCTTCGAGATCGACCCCACGCAGGAGGGCCGGCGCGCGTACTACGACGACGTGAAGTCCCGCGCGGTGAACTTCGGCCGCAGCGAGGAGGACGTGAAGATCTTCCCGTCGTTCATCCCGTTCGTGGGCGAGACCGAGTCGATCGCACGCGAGAAGCAGGCGTTCCACAACGAGCTCGCCGACCCGATCTCGGGCCTCATCACGCTGTCGGTGCACACCAACCACGACTTCTCGCAGTACGACCTCGACAAGCCGGTGGAGGACGTCCAGGTGACCGGCACGCAGGGGCTGTTCGCGGTGGCGAAGCGTCTCTCGGACCGGGACAACCTCACCCTGCGCGACATCGGCAAGCTGTACGCGCAGGGTGTGCTCCTCCCCCAGTTCGTCGGCACCGCAAGCGATATCGCAGACCAGATCGAGGCGGGGTTCACCGGCGGCGAGGCCGACGGCTACATCCTGTCCGCCGCCAGCTCACCGGGCACATTCAACGACTTCGTCGACTTCGTGGTCCCCGAGCTGCAGCGGCGTGGACTGTTCCGCACCGAGTACACGGGCTCGACGCTCCGCGAGCACCTCGACCTGCAGGCCGACCCGTTCGCGAGCCGGCTGCAGACCGCGGGCTGAGCCCCGCGCCGAGGGGTCACCGCCGCAGGTGGTCCGTGGCCGTGAGGTGCACGGCCCGGACCGCCGCGCACACGGCCGCGACGGCCGCCAGCACCAACAGCGGCGGCACCACGCCGACGGCCGGGCGGATCGCCACGAGCAACAGCGGCAGCCCGAAGCCGAGATACGTGAACACGTAGAAGATCCCCGTCAGCATGCCGCGGGATCCCGACGGCGCGAGGGTCTCCACGTCCACGAGGCCCTCGCGCAGGCACAGTCCGTACGCGCAGCCGAGCACCACCCCGCACACCAGGAACATGGGCATCGACGGGTGCGAACCGGCGGCCGCAGCGACGCACATCCCGACGGCGGCGAGGGCGGCACCGCCCACACCGGCCCACGCGCCCCACTCGCCGCGCCGCGCGGCGACCTGGATCAGCACGCCCGCACCGAGTGTCACTGCGGCGGCCATCCCCGGCACCCACGGCCCGCCGAAGCGGTCGGCCATGAGCCCCACCATCGTCACCATCGGGACCGTGACGCTCGCGAACACCCACAGCGCCATCGGTACCGAGGCGGCCAGCGCCACGCGGAAGCCGCGCCGCGCATCATCGGGCCCGGGCCGCGCGACGACGGTGACGGGCGCACCCCCGCCCGCGGCGCCCGCCCGGGCCGCCGCCGCGACCACGGCCAGCGAGAGGACGACGGTGACGGCGAACGGCACCGTCAACCCCGGGCCGGCAGGCAGGAACTGCGCCAACAGCCCCGACACCACCGGACCGGCCGCGAACCCGATCGTGAGGATCGCACCGGACAGGGTGGTGCCACGCTTCCCGCCGAGATCGGCCGCCCACGCGGTGCCGGCGCTCACGGCGAGCCCCACCCCGACACCGACCACCGTGCGTCCCACGAAGATCCCCGCCGCGCCGTGCGTGAAGAGCATGATCAGGTTGCCCGACCCGGCCGTGGTCGCGCCGATCAGGACCACGGGCCGCCGGCCGACCCGATCCGACAGCCCGCCCCCGCCGAGCAGGCCCGGCAGCAGGCCGAGCGCGTAGACGCCGAACGCACCGTCGAGTACCGCGCTCGACAACCGCTCGGCGACGCGGAGCGCAGGGAGCATCGCCGTGAAGTGATTGGCGGCCCAGCCCGTCGCGAACAGCAGGAGCAGCACCGCGGCGAGGCCGCTCGCCGGTGGGACGCCGCGCCGACTCGCCGGTATGTCCGGATCATTCGTCACACGCAGTAGTCTCGCGTATGGGTACGACACCGCGCCGCAGCCCCTGATGAGGAATCGGCCACTTCCGGACGAACCACCGAAATGGCGTGGCGTCGAGCGGAGTCGATGCGCAGACTGGCGCCGGGAGGGGGACACGATGGATGACCTCGCGTTCACGTCGATGCTCAGCGTCGACGGTGCGGCATGCGCGCGGTACTACCGGATGCAACCGATCGCCGACGTGATGGGTGTGTGGACCGGGCTGCCGTACGTCTTCGGCGCCAGCTCGGCGGGCTGGGACGCGGCGCTCAGACGGCTCGCCGCCCAGGCGCGCACCCATGACGCCCAGGCCGTCATCGGCGTACGCCTCGAGAGTCGTCACCTGGGCGAGAACATCCACGAGTACCTGGCTTTCGGTACGGCCATACGATTCACCGACGGCACCGACACCGGCGCCCAGGTGCTGATGTCGATGCTGCCGATGGACGAGACCGTCTCGCTGCTCGAGTCCGACTTCATGCCCACCCGAATCCTGTGCGCCGCGACGTACAGCCGGTTCCCCAAGACGTCCTTCCTCACCACACGCGGCCGCAACATCGAACTGGCCGGGGCGACTCGGGCGCTCTCCGGCACGCGCCGGGCGGTGCGCGACGCCATCCAACACCGCGCGACCAAGCTCGGCTGCTTCGGCGTGGTAGGGATGTACTTCGAGAGCGACGTGGGCGACGCCCCGTACAACGACTACGAGCTCCAGGTGAACACGTGGGGCTTCGCGCAGGGCGTCAACCGCGTCGTCCGCGGCCGCAACGCCCCACGCACCATCGATCTGACCCCCACCCCCGTCGTCTCCCTCGCCGACGGTGACCGAAAGGATGCGCCGTGACCTCACCTACCGGAGTCCCCCAGGACGGCCTCAACCGGCTGCACACCAAGGTCTTCACGTCCGACCTCACCGTCAACGAGTTCCTGCTGGTGCGCCAGGCCGGGTTCCGTCCGCTGGGGCTGGTGTTCGGCAGCAGCGTCTACCACGTGGGTATCCAGCTCGGGCGGTGGAGCAAGAACCAGGAACTCGAGGTCCTCTCCCAGGCGATGTACCACGCGCGCGAGCTCGCGATGGCACGCATGGAGGTCGAGGCCCACGAGCTGGGCGCCGACGGTGTCGTGGGCGTACGCCTGGACATCGAGTTCAAGGAGTTCGGCAGCGACGTCGCCGAGTTCACCGCGATCGGGACCGCCGTGAAGGCCGATACCGCCGACGCGCCCGACGGGCACTCGTGGATCCCCAACACGGGTAAGCCGTTCACCTCCGATCTGTCCGGACAGGACTTCTGGACCCTGATCAACGCCGGCTACGCCCCGCTCGGAATGGTGATGGGCTCGTGCGTCTATCACATCGCCCACCAGGGAATCCTCAAGTCGATGAGCAACATCGGCCAGAACACCGAGGTCCCGGTCTTCACCGAGGCCCTCTACGACGCCCGGGAGTTGGCGATGACCCGGATGCAGGCGGAGGCGGAGGCCCTCGAGGCCGAGGGCATCGTCGGCGTCCAACTGCGCGGCCTACCGCACCAGTGGGGCGGGCACACCACGGAGTTCTTCGCGATCGGGACCGCCGTGCGGCCGATCCGCCCGGACCATACGATCCCCGTGCCCACGATGGTCCTCCCGCTCAACGACTAGCACTCGATCACCAGTGCTCGTCACCAGCGGAAGAGGGTGCCCATGAACAAGCCGGCGTTCACGTCGATGCTCAGCGTCGACGGTGCCGCCTGCGCGCGGTATCACCGGCTGCAGCCGGTGGCCGACGTGATGGGTGTCTGGGTCGGCGGCCCGACACAGTACGGGCTGAGCGAGAACCCGTGGGACACCGTGCTGTGGCGGATCGCCAGGGAGGCGCGGGATCGCGGCGCGCAGGCGGTGATCGGCATCCGGCTCGAGACCCGCCGCCTGGACGAGCAGTACCTCGAATACCTGGCATTCGGTACGGCCGTGCAGTTCACCGACGGCACCGCCACAGGCGGACTGGTGCTCACCTCCATGCTGCCGATGGACCAGACGGTATCCCTGCTCGAGGCCGGCTTCCTGCCGACGCACGTGCTGTCCGCGTCCGTCGGCGAGCGCTTCTGGAACACGGGGGCACTCGGCATGAGCAGCCGCAACTTCGAACTGGTCGAGGCGTCCCGGGCGTACGCGGCCGGGCGCCGGTGGGTGCACGACCGGATCCACAGCGAGGCGGCGCGACGCGGCTGCTCGGGCGTCCTCGGCATGCGGTTCGACACGTATCTCAGTGTCGACCCGCTACGCAACACGGCACTGGTGGTGAACACCTGGGGCTTCGCCCAGGGCATCGCCCCGTTCGTCCGCGGCGGGGGCGTTCCCCGCACGATCGACCTCACCCCGCGCCCCGTCGTCTCGCTCCGCTCCGACGGCCTGTAGGGCGCGCTGTGAGCGCCTCTCGGACCGAGGCGACTAGATTCGCGGCAATGACGGACGAATACTCGAGCGGGCTCGGCCCGCTGGGCGACGCCGCGATGATCGCGTCGATGGTGGGGCGGGACCGGTCGGACGCCGCGTCCTACGCCCGGCTGCTCACCGAGACACTGGCCGGGGTGCTGCCTGCCGACCTCGTACGGGTGGAATACCGGCGGTCCCTCGCCGACCGCATGGCGGGCCGCCCCGGCGAAGCCCGGCGGATCACCCTGGCGACCGACGCGGGCGAGTTCAGCCTGGACGCCGACGGTGACCGCCTCACCGGCGAGGCCCGCCGGATAGTCGGCGGCGTGGTGCTCTCCCGCAAGCCGATCACGGTCGAGGAATGGACGCATCGTCTCGCGGCCGAGCTGCGCACGCTGGCGGCGCGAAGCGACGCGACGCGACAGGCGTTAGGACGTGTGCTCGGTGTCGAATAGTTCGGTGTCCAACAATTCGGTAGCGCACAGCGACGACCTCTCGGTGCCGGGTCGAGTCGACGCAGCGGCACGGGGCGGGGAGCCGCTGCACGGGGGTTCGGGACCGGACGGCGCGGTCCCAGCGCCCCCGCCGATGGCGTGGCGGGAGGTGGGCGCGGTCGTCCTGATCGCGGCGATCGTCACCGTATTCACCGCCTGCCGCTATCACCTGTTCGGCGACGAGCTGTACTTCGTGGCCGCCGGGCGCCACCCGGCCTGGAGCTACGCGGATCAGGGCCCGATGATCCCCCTGCTCGCGCGACTGGGCGACGTCATGCCGGGGCACACGCTGCTGGGGTTCCGGTTCGTCGGCGTGATCCTGACGGTGGCGGCGGTCCTGATCGCCGCGCTCACCGCTCGCGAGCTGGGCGGCGGACGCGCGGCCCAGGTGCTCACCGCTGTGGCGTGTGCGACGTCGCCGATCCTGGTCCAGTGGGGCGCACTGCTGTGCACGAACTGTGTCGACACCCCGATCTGGACGACCGTCACCTGGTTGATGGTGCGCTGGGTCCGGACGAGATCGGATCGGCTGTTGCTGGCGGCCGGGGTGCTCACAGCGATCGATATGCAGGACAAATGGCTGATCCCGCTGCTGTGGGTCGGTATCGGCGTCGGCTGCCTCGCGTACGGGCCCCGGGAGCTGCTGCGGCGGCCGCTGCTGTGGGTCGGCGGAGCGATCACGGTGGCCTCGACGATTCCCGGGGTCGTGTGGCAGGCGCAGCACGGGTGGCCGCAGCTGAAGCTGACCGGCGTGGTCGCCTACGAGGACGGCTTCGTCGGGGGGCGGTGGATCCTGATCCCGGCCGCGATCTCGGGGGCCGGGATCCTGGGGGCGATCCTGCTGGTCTACGGCGCCTGGCGGCTCGCGAGATCGCAGTTCCTCCGCCGGTACCGGTTCGTCCTGGTCGCGGCCGTGGTCGTCGTCGCGGCGGTGGTGATCTCCGGCGGACGGGCCACCTACCCGTCCGGTCTGTTCGCGGTGCTGATCGCGGCCGGCGCGGTGGAGGCGACCCGCGGCGGCGCGCGGCGGTGGGCGCGGTGGGCGGTGACCCCGGTGGTCGTCGCCTCCATGGCACTCGTCTCGGCCACCATCCCGTACAAGCCCGCCGACACGGTGACGGTGCCCACCACCATCTATCCCGTCGCCGTGAACATGGCCGTGTACGGCCAGTTCGGCTGGCCCGGGCTGAGCCGTGAGGTGGAGGGCGCCATTGCCGCGCTACCGCCGGACCGGCGGCCGAGGGCCATCGTCACCGACTTCTACTGGACCTCGTCGGCGCTCGAGTACTACGGGCGCGACGCGCTGCCGCCGGTGTACAGCTACAACCGCGGGTACTACTACTTCGGCCGGCCCGCGGGCTCGGCGGTCGTGCTCTGGATCGGGGACCGGGACGACCTGACGCGCCCGCGGGCCGCCTGTGCGGAGATGACCCGGATCGGGACTGTGGGTGGGGATCTACCCGGAGTGGTTGCACGTCAACTCGTCATGCATCACATCGGATTCCCGGTGAGCTCGGCGGGTCTGGCCCTGGTGCTGTGTACGCCCCGCGCGCCGTGGGCGCAGACGTGGCCCACACTCGACAAGATCTGACGGCGCCGCGATGGCAGCCGAACGCGGACGCCGGTACGGTTGAAACCCGACCCCGTACGAATGGAGCAACCGTATGCGCATGCTGGCCGCGCCACCTCCAGGAGATGAGCGGCGGCCGGTGTACGGGCCGCGGTGGAACTCGTTGACCGCTGCGCTCAAGCTGAGCCGCGACCCCAAACAGATGGCACGCGAGCTGCGCGCCGAGTTCGGTGACGTGAGTTTCATCAGCGTCCTGGGCCGCAAGGTGGTCGTGGCCCTCGGGCCCGAGGCCGCCGAGCAGCTCACCCGGAACCGCGACCGGACGTTCGCCACCGGACCGGTGTACGACTTCGCGTTCGGTAGCTTCTTCCGCCGCGGCATGATCCTGCTGGACGCCGACGAGCACCGCAGTCACCGTCGGATCATGCAGCACGCCTTCACCACCGCACGGCTGGCCACCTACACCGACCAACTGCAACCCGTGATCGCGGACTCGATCGACGCGCTCCCCGACGGGCCCGTGGACATGCGGGCGGCGTTCAAGGCCCTGACCCTGGACGTGGCACTGCGCGTGTTCGTGGGCGTCACGTTGCCCCGCGCCGAGGCGGACGAGATCAACAAGGCGTGTGTCGACATGATCGAGGCGGCCGGCGCAGTGGTGCGCGCACCGATCCCCGGGACCAGATGGCAACGCGGCCTGCACGGTCGCAAGCGGGTCGAGCGGTTCTTCCGGGAACTACTCCCCGGCAAGCGCGCGACACCGGGACCGGACCTGTTCTCCGCGCTGTGCGCCGCCGAGGACGAGCACGGCGCGGTGTTCACGGACGACGACGTGATCAACCACATGATCTTCATCCTGTTCGCGTCGCACGACACCGCCACCGTCGCCCTCACCGAGGCCGCCTACCAGCTGGCCGAGTCCCCCGAGTGGCAGGAGAAGTCGCGGGCGGAGGCCCTCGCCGCGCCGGCGGCCCTCGCCTACGACGGGCTGGCCGACCTGCCGCTGCTCGACATGGTGGTCCGCGAGGCACTCCGGATCCGGCCGCCGGTCCCCGTGATCCCCCGGGCCGCGGTAGCCGACACCCACATGGTCGGCCACTTCGTCCCCAAGGGCACGTTCGTGGTCACGCTCACCGAGGCGAACCATCACCTCCCCGACGTGTGGCAGGACCCCGACACGTTCGACCCGCTGCGGTTCTCGCCCGAGCGGGAGGCCCCGGCACACCGGATGGCGTGGATGCCCTACGGCGGCGGCGTGCACCACTGCATCGGGATGATGTTCGCGCGCATGGAGGTATTGACGGCGCTGCACCACCTCCTGCGGGCGGTGGAGTGGTCCGCCGAACCGGGCCACACGATGCACGACCGCGGCCTCACCGCCCACGCGGGCTTCACCGCCGTCGTCCGGCGCCGCACGCCCGACGAGTGCTGCGGCGCCGTCCAGAGCCTGGTCGGCGACGAGCCGTGACCCGCGTCCTGGCGTACACCTCGCCGGGCCGCGGCCACCTGTTCCCCATGACACCGCTGCTCACCGAGCTCCGCGACCGCGGCGTCGAGGTGCACGTGCAGACGCTCGCCGACGAGGTCGAGCGGGTCGATGCGAGCGGGCTGCACGCGCGCGCCGTCGACCCGCGCATCGAGGCGATCCACGCCGCCGACGGTGACGCGCGGTCCGTCCGCGACGCGTTCGCGAGGTCGGTGCGGATGTTCGCCGACCGCGCCCGCCTCGAGGTGCCCGACCTGCGCGCGGCGGTGGACCGGGTCGACCCCGACTTCCTCCTGGTCGACGCGAACACGTGGGGCGCCATGGCCTACGCCGAATCCGCGGGCCTGCCATGGGCCTGCTTCAGTGCGTCGCCCATCCCCCGGCGCTCGCCCGGGCTGCCGCCCTTCGGCCCGGGGCTGGCACCGGACCCGTCGCCGGCCGGCCGGATCCGGGACGCCGTCGCGAACACCGTGATCACCAAGGCGATCACGAGCTCCGTGCGGCCCACATTGAACGAGATCCGCCGCGACGTGGGGCTGGCGCCGATCCACGATGCGGACGACGTGTTCCGGAGCCCGCCCATCCTGTTCCTCGCCACAGCCGAGCCGTTCGAGTACCGCCACGCCGACTGGGACAACCTGGTGTACCTGGGCGCGTGCGACTGGGATCCGCCGCAGCCGCCACCGCCGTGGCTCGGCGCGATCACCGACCCGATCGTGCTCGTGACCACGTCGTCGGACCCACAGAAGGACGAGGTCCTGGCGCGCCGCACGCTCGCGGCCCTCGCCGACGAGCCGGTGCACGTGGTCGCGACCATGCCGAGCGGGGTGCCGGCGGACCTCGACGTCCCGTCGAACGCGACGGTCGTGCGTTTCGCGGCCCACGGCCCGATCCTCGACCGTGCGGTGTGCGCGATCACCCACGGCGGCATGGGCGCCACCCAGAAGGCGCTGGCGCGCGGCGTGCCCGTGGTGGCGGTGCCGTTCGGCCGAGACCAGCTCGAGGTGGCGCGACGGGTCGTGGTGAGCGGGTCGGGTGTGCGTGTGCCGGCCCGTCGCCTGCGCCACCCCGGCGCCGGCAGCTGAGCCCGCGCAGGCACCCGAGCCGGTAGCGCCCGAGCCCGCCCAGGCCGAGGCGGAGGTCCGGGCTGAGGCCCAGACGGACGCCCCCGCGGCCGCCGAGAGCGCGCCGAAGCCCAAGGGGCTCGGCATCGCCGCGGGCGCCAAGCGGCCTGGTGGACGAAAGTGACGCGAGGGACGAGGCGCCGATCGGCGGCGTCTCGTCCCTCGCATACGGCAGACTGGACGACGTGCCGCGCTACCTGACCTACGAAGAATTCGGCCGCCGCTTCTTCGAAGTCGCAGTGACCGAGGAGCGTGTCGGCTCCGCTTTCGCGGACCTCGCCGGCGACGACTTCAAGGTGGGCCCCATCCCGTCCGGCCCGGGTGGCATGGCGCGGGTGTGGGCCGACGTCCGGATCGAGGAGCCCAAGCTGACCCGGGAGGTCGGCCGGCTGATCACGTTCACCGTGAAGATCCCGCTGCGCATCGGCCTACTGATCGACCTGCGGGTCGACCGCATCAGGTACGACGTGGACGGCCTGATCACGCTGCCGCTCACGGTGCAGGCCGCCGAGCCGCTGGAGCTGCGGATCGAGGTGCAGCCGCCGCGGCCGAGCGACGTGTGGGTCGACGTGTCATCGCATAACATCCGCGGGTCGATCGTCCGCGTGGTGGCCAGCGTCGACAACGAGATCCGGCGGTTCATCGCCCAGTACGTGGCTGAGGAGATCGACAAGCCCGAGGTGAAGGCCGCGCGGATCATCGACGTCGAGAAGGGCATCGAGGGCGCGTTCCACAGCCTGTAGCCCCCGAGATCGACACGTCGATTCCAGAGCTCTCGCGTCCGGCCGTCACGTCTCGGCGGGTGCGGATAAATCGGTTTGCCCCGTCCTGACACCATGTACTCATGAGTAGACCCCATGTGCACCACTCCCACACCGAGCTCAAGCCGCTCGAGCAGTCCGCGAAGCTGCAGAACGTGCTGTACGAGATCCGGGGACCCGTGGTGGCACAGGCGGCACGGCTCGAGGCCGAGGGGCACCGCATCCTCAAGCTGAACATCGGCAACCCCGCGACGTTCGGGTTCGAGGCACCCGACTCGATCGTCCGCGACATGATGGCCGCGCTGCCGATCTCGCAGGGCTACAGCGACTCGAAGGGCATCGTCTCCGCTCGCCGCGCGGTGGTGACGCGGTACGAGGAGATCGCAGACTTCCCGTTCTTCGACATCGACGACGTGTACCTCGGCAACGGCGTGTCCGAGCTGATCACGATGACGATGCAGGCGCTGCTCAACAACGGCGACGAGGTGCTGATCCCCGCACCCGATTACCCGCTGTGGACCGCGATGACCAGCCTCGCCGGCGGCACCCCCGTGCACTACCTGTGCGACGAGGACAACGGCTGGAACCCGTCCATCGAGGACATCGAGGCCAAGATCACCCTGCGCACCAAGGCGATCGTGGTGATCAACCCCAACAATCCGACCGGCGCGGTGTACTCCACCGAGACCCTGCAGCAGCTCGTGAACCTCGCTCGCCGCCATTCGCTGCTGATCCTCGCGGACGAGATCTACGACCGGATCCTCTACGACGACGCCAAGCACACGTCCATCGCGACGCTCGCGCCCGACCTGCTGGTGATGACCTTCAACGGCCTGTCCAAGGCGTACCGCGTGTGCGGCTACCGCGCCGGCTGGGCGGTGCTGACCGGGCCGAAGGACCACGCGGCGGGTTTCGTCGAGGGCCTCACGCTGCTCGCCTCCACCCGGCTGTGCCCGAACGTGCCCGCGCAGCACGCGATCCAGGTCGCGCTCGGTGGGTACCAGTCGATCAACGACCTGGTGCTGCCCGGCGGGCGGCTGCGCGAGCAACGCGACGTGGCCTACGAGAAGCTGAACGCGATCCACGGCGTGAGCTGCGTGAAACCCAAGGGCGCGCTGTACGCGTTCCCGAAGATCGACCGCGACGTCCACGAGATCCACGACGACGAGAAGCTGGTCCTCGACCTGCTGAACGAGGAGAAGATCCTCCTGGTGCAGGGCACGGGCTTCAACTGGCCCGACCCCGACCACCTGCGGGTCGTCACACTCCCCTGGGCGCGCGACCTGTCCGAGGCGCTCGACCGGTTCGGCAACTTCCTCAGCTCCTACAAGCAGAGGTAGTGCGGGCAGGCCCCGCAGTCAGACGGTGACGGTGTCCCGCTCCGGCTGCCGGGCCCGCGGCAGCGCCGGCCGCACGCCGAGGGCGAGCATCGCCAGTACCGCGCCCACCAGGCACGCGCCCACCGCGACGAGCGTGGCTTGGTGCATGGCGGCCACGAAGGCCGACCGCACGACAGCCTCCACCTGCAGGCCGACGGTGCCCGGCGCCGTCCGTGCCACCTGCGCGCCCGCGGCGACCGACGTGGCCGCCGCGTCCTTCAGCGGCGCGGGCAGCGGTAGCGCCGCGAGGCCCGACGCGACGTGCGAGGCGAACACCGTCGCCATCACCGATCCGAGCACGGCCACGCCGAGCGTGCCGCCGATCTCGCGGGTCGTGTCGTTGACCGCCGACCCCGACCCGGCGCGGTCCATCGGCAGCGTGGTCATGATGATCTCGGTCGCCGGTCCCTGCACTAGTGCCAATCCGGCGGCCATCAGCGACATCGAGACGATCACCACCCGCCAGTACGAGGTGTCGACGCCGGTCACGGTGACCAGCCCGAACCCTGCGGCCATCGTCAGCATCCCGGCGGTGATCACCAGGTGTGCGGGCAGCCGTTTGCCGGCGTGCATCGCGAGCGGCGAGAACACCGCCATCACCACCGCGAACGGCAGGGTGTGCAGGCCTGCGGAGAGCGTGCCGTAGCCGCGCACCAGCTGGAAGTACTGGGTGACCATGAAGATGAAGCCGAACAGCGAGAAGAACGCCACCGCGATCACCAGCGCGCCCACGGTGAACCGTCGATTGTAGAACAGGGTCATGTCCAGCACGGGGTGCGCCGCGCGCAGCTCCCGTGCGACGAACGCCACCGTCAGCGCGGCGGCCACAGCGAAACCCGCCAGACTCGCGGGCGACGCCCACCCGTGATGCGGCCCCTCGATCACCGTCCACACCAGCGTGCCGACGGCCGCGACCGACAGCGCCAGCCCGGCCCAGTCGAATCGCCCGGGCAACGACGGCCCGCGCGACTCGGGCAGCAGGACCGCGCCCGCCACCAGCAGCACGGCACCATAGGGCACCGTCACCCAGAACACCGAGGCCCACGAGTAGTGCTCGAGCAGCCATCCGCCTACGACGGGGCCGATCGCCACGCCCACACCGGCCATCGCGGCCCACAGTCCGACGGCGACGGCGCGGTGCGCCCGGGCCCTCGTGTCCTCGCCACCGAAGGTGTCCATGATCAGCGCCAGGGTGGCGGGGAAGATCAGGCTCGCCGCGACGCCGAGCCCAGCGCGGGCCGCGATCAGCGCATCCAGGCTGGTCACGGAGGCGGCGACCGCCGACATCGCGGCGAACCCCGCGACACCGAGCAGCAGCATCCGCTTCCGACCGAACCGGTCACCGGCGTGGCCGGCGCCGAGCAGCAGACCGGCGAATACCAGCGTGTAGGCGTCCACGACCCACTGCAGGCCCGACGTCCCGGCGTGCAGGTCGACGGCGATGGTGGGCAGGGCGACGTTGACGATCGTGTTGTCGATCATCACCAGCAGGACCGTCGCGCACAGGACGGCGAGCACGACCCACTTGCCGGTGCGCCCGCGCGAGGCTGCGGTGGGGAGGTCGGATGGGGGGAGGTTCGAGGAGAGGGGCATGAGCACTCCGAATCGTTGTAGAACGATGTTCTGCATTAATGGAACATCGTGCTACAGCTGGTGTCAAGACCGGTAGCATGTGTGGCCATGCCCAACGTCACGCCCCGGACGCGGACTGTCGATGTCCGCACCGCTCTCGTCGACGCCGCCATCGCGGTGCTCGAGCGTGACGGCCTGCGGGGCCTGACGGTGCGCGCGGTCGCGCAGGAGGCGGGCGTCGCGCCGATGGGCGTGTACAACCACTTCACCGACAAGCAGGGGTTGCAGCGGTCGGTGGTGGACTTCGGCTTCGCCCGGCTCACCGACACCATCCACGCGTCCGCCGATCCCGATCCCGGCGAGCGGATGATGCGCTGCGGGCGTGCCTACCGGCGGATCGCGCTGGAGCACCCCCAGGTGTACCGGCTGATGTTCGGGCCCGACCTCGGCCACGGCACGCTCGAGAATCCGGCGCGCGCGTTCGAGGCGTTGGTACGGACGATCATGTTCGCGCAGGCAGGCGGCGTCATCCGTGCGGGCGATCCAATGACGATCGCCAAGAACGTCTGGGCGGCCATCCACGGCGCGGTGATCCTCGAGATCGAGCGCGCCGGCCCGGAGATGCCGTCCAGTGCCGACGACGAGTACGAGTCGCTGCTGACGATGATCCAGCGCGGCCTCGCACCCGCGGGGTAACGCACAGCCTGATCCCGCGGGGTGGCGCCTGGCGGAAACGCCCTGCCACTCTCTGTAGGGTGCATCGCGTGAGCCCCGACCAGCACGAACACCACGAGCCCGAGTCGACCCTGCACACGCACAACCTGGCCCCCGTCTCCCTCGGCCGCGTCGCGTCCCGCACCGTCGTCGGCCTCCTCGTCGTGGTGGGAATCGCCGTCGTGATCGGCGCGATCGTTCTGTGGCCGGCCCACCTGCGCGTGTCGTTGCCCGGAGTGCCGGGCGCGTCCCCGACATACGGCGGAACCGTCGAGCAGCAGGTGGTCGGCGACTGCGACTTCACGGTCGCGGCCAACGGCACCGTCGCCAGCTCCGAGCCGGACCTGAAGGCGAACCCGCAGGGCGGCTGCCTCAACAGCTCCGTGCGGATCACCGACGGCCCCGACAAGGGAGCGTGGACCGAGTTCTCGGTCGGGACCCTCCGCGTGTCGACCTCGCTCACGCCCGGGGCCGCGACCGCAACACCCGTGGGCGCCGGCTCGTCCGGCGTCGACACCAGTAGGCCCGCCACTCCCGGGATCGGGCAGCCGAACCTCACGCCTGGCACCCACATCCGGATGGGCTACACGCCGGGCCAGAACGGTGCGGCACCGTCGTACCAGTTCTACGACTACGCGCGCACCGTCGCCCTGTGGGTGTGGGGCCTGCTGTTCGCCGCTGTGGTGATCGCGGTGGCCGTGTGGCGCGGCCTACGGGCCCTGATCGGCCTGGCCGTGGCGGCCGTGGTCGTGGTGGGCTTCGCGCTCCCGGCTATCCTTGAGGGTCACTCGGCGGTGTGGGTCGCACTCGTGGCCTCGGCGGCGATCCTGTTCGCGGTGCTGTATCTCGCGCACGGGCTGTCACTGCGCACCTCCGCCGCATTGCTGGGCACGCTCACCGCCCTGGCGATGAGCGCGTTACTGTCCTGGCTGGCCGTGATGACCACCCACGTCACGGGCCTGTCCAGCGACGACGCGACCAACCTGCAGGCCTACTCCTCGACCGTGTCGATCTCCGGGATCCTGCTGGCCGGCTTCGTGATCGGAGCGCTGGGCGTACTCAACGACGTGACCATCACCCAGGCCTCCGCGGTGTTCGAGCTGGCACACCTGTCTCCGAAGTCGTCTCGGCGGCGCACGTTCTGGTCGGCCATGCGTGTGGGTCGCGACCACATCGCCTCCACCGTGTACACCCTGGTGTTCGCGTATGTGGGGTCGGCGCTGCCGCTGCTGCTGCTGTTCTCGATCGCGGGCCGACCACTCACCGAGGTGCTCACGTCCGACACGGTCGCGATCGAACTGCTGCGCGCGTTCGTCGGCGGCATCGGGTTGGCGCTGTCCGTACCGCTCACCACGGCGATCGCGGTGCTGCTGGCGAAGCCCCGCCGGGCCGCGGTGAGTGAGGCCGCAATCGAGCGGTTCGCGACCGCCTACCCGGCGCTGGACATCTCCGACGTGCCAGTGCGACCGCCCCGCCCAGCGCCCCGCCGGGCACCGTCGGCGCCTCACTCGGCACCGTCTGCGCCCCAGCAGCAGGCACCGCCCGAGCCCCGGGGCGGCGGGCGGCACTCGCTGCCCGAATAGACGTCAGCCCTGCGGGAAGTTGAGGTACGCCTTGGACGGCGTCGGTCCGCGCTGCCCCTGATACTTGGAGCCGACGGCGGCGCTGCCGTAGGGATTCTCGGCCGGGCTCGACAGCTTGATCAGACACAGCTGGCCGATCTTCATCCTCGGCCACAGGGTGATCGGCAGGTTCGCCACGTTGGACAGCTCCAGCGTGATGTGGCCGGAGAAGCCTGGGTCGATGAACCCGGCGGTGGAGTGCGTCAGCAGGCCGAGACGCCCCAGGGACGACTTGCCCTCGAGCCGCCCGGCGAGGTCGTCGGGGAGGGTGCACACCTCGAGCGTGGAACCCAGCACGAACTCGCCGGGGTGCAGCACGAACGGATCGCCGTCAGCCGGTTCGACCAGGCTGGTGAGCTCGTCCTGCCGCTCGCGCGGGTCGATGTGGGTGTACCGGTTGTTGTTGAAAACCCGGAACAGCCCGTCCAGGCGCACGTCCACGCTGGACGGCTGGACCAGGGTGGGGTCGAGGGGATCGATGCCGAGGCGCCCCGATTCGAGCTGGGCGCGGATGTCGCGATCGGAGAGCAGCACGACTGCCAGGGTAATCACGGCCGCGGCGTGGTCAGGATCGCGGTCCCTCCGGGCCGACGCCCCATTATTCGCGACGCCCGCCCGCTACAGCCGTGATCCTGACCACCGACTACTTCAACGCGGCAGCCAGAGCCCGATAGCCCGAGGCCGGATCGTCGCCCAGCACCTGGATCGCCACATGATCGGCACCGGCGTCGAGGTGTGCGCGGATCCCCGCGGCCACGGTGTCGGTGTCTCCGTGCAGCGCGAGCGCGTCGACCAGCCGATCGCTGCCCTCGCCCGCGAGGTCGTCCTCGGTGAAACCGAGCCGCAGCAGGTTGGCCCGGTAGTTGCTCAGACCCAGGTAGAACTTCACCGTCTTCCGGCCGATCGCGCGGGCCCGGTCGGCGTCGACGTCGAGCACCACCTTCTGCTCGGGCGCCAGCAGCGGTCCGGCGCCCAGGATCTCGCGGGCGGAGCGGGTGTGTTCCGGGGTGGTGAGGTACGGGTGCGCGCCCGCGGTGCGCTCCCCCGCAAGCCGCAGGACCTTCGGGCCGAGCGCCGCGAGTGCCCGCTCACCGGTCGGCACACCTTCTGCGTCGAGTCCGTCGAGGTACGCCACCAGAGCCTCGTACGGCTTGACGTACCCCTGGGTCGCCTCGCGGTGACCGGCGCCGACGCCGAGGAGGAATCGGCCGGGGAACCTGTCCACGATCCGACGGTGCGCCGCCCCGATCGCCGCCGGATCGTCCTGCCAGATGTTGACGATGCCTGTGGCCACCACGAGGGTGTCGGTGGCGGCGAGGGCCTCGTCGACGAAAGCGAGATCACCGCCGGGTGAGCCGCCCGCCCACACCGCGCCGAAGCCGAGTCGCTCGGCGTCCGCCGCCAGCTGCGGGGTGATCGCGGAGTAGTGGGTCCAGATTCCGATGCGTCCGAGCTGTGCCGTCATAGCACCAGTCAACGCTCGCCGGCACCGGGTGCTTCCCTGCGCACTCGACGTGCATCGGTTCGACACCCGACCGGGCCGCAAGGGACCCGTGTTATGCTTTTGGCCGCGCGTTCGGAGCACCCGAGCGGGCAGGCCGATGTAGTTCAATGGCAGAACTCCTGCTTCCCAAGCAGGTAGCGCGGGTTCGATTCCCGTCATCGGCTCCACAGAGAATCCCCTGATCACAAGGGGTTCTCATAGTTCTGGAGTGCATCCACTCGGGCTCGTCACGCGTCCCCTGACACGCGGGTTGACACGCTAGGTGCCGCCAAAGCAGTTCAGCACAGTCTACGACGCGGATGAGAGCGAACCGGCGCCGGCGAGCGCACCCGACAGAGCATTCTGGTTGCCACCTCCGAACTGGTTTTGAGCGGGGTGTCGCGGGTACCACGATCGAAGACGTCCAGGCTGCGGCCGGGGTCAGTAAATCCACCTGTATCACTACTTTTCCAGTAAGAACGCTTGGTTCACACTGTCATCCAGTTCCAAGAAGAGGGAGTTGTGGGCGCACAAGAGCGAGCATTGGCGCATGTGGAGACCCTTGACGGCCTGCGATCCTCGGCCGACGCGGTTGTTGAAGTACAGCGCCAGTTGCGCTGTTGCGTCGGCTGTCCAATCGGCTCTCTCGGCAGCCAACTCGCCGAGTCCGACCTCGAGACCCGCTTCGACATCGCTGCGAGCTTCCAGCGCTGGGCCGATGCCATCCGCGACGGTCTGCACTCGATGCGAGCTTCTGGCTACCTCACCGCATCGGCTACCCCGACGATCTCCCCGTCGCTCTGTTCGCCTCCCTGCAGGGCAAATTCATCCTCGGTCAGGCCCAACGCTCTACTCGACCCCTGCGGATCGCTCTCGATGCGATGCTCGCCCTCATCGAGACCCACGCTGCCTTCCCAACCACATCGCCAGGGGCGTAGGAATGGGCTGCCACCTCGGCGACCCCAACGCCTGGACCTGAACCCCCCGACAAACTGACGGACAGAACCACTGGCGAGAGCGAGCGACCACGTCAGTCATGTGCTGCGGCCGGGATGCTTAGCCAGCGCGTCCGCCGCTGCGGTGACGGCGATGAGCAGCGCCTCGCGGTGCTGCTTGAGACGTTCCTGGCCCGGTCCGTCGGAGTCACGTATGGATCCGCCGGTCGTGGTCCATGCTTGAGCCATCGCCAGGCACAGCATCAGGATGTCCATCCCCCTGGTCTCCGTGACCCCTACCGACTCTGCGAGCTCGCGGACCTTGTCGGTCTGGGATTGGTATTCCTGCCATGCGGCTGCGGGGCGCTCGAGGAACTTCCATTGTGTGAGCCGAACCAGTTCCGGGTGCTCGACCAGGTGGTCGAACAGTGCGGCGATGTATCCGGGCAGGTCGTCGGGGGTGAACGGGACGAGGTCGGCCAGGGCTCCGAGGCGAGATCCGAGCATGGCGTCGAACAAGCCCTCCTTGGAATCGAAGTAGAGATAGATCGCCTGTTTGTTGGCGCCGGCCTCGGCCGCGATGCGATCGACCCGGGCACCGGCGAAGCCGCGCTCGGAGAACTCGGCGTATGCGGCGTCGATGAGCCTTGAGCGCGTTGCTGCGGAGTCGTAGACCATGACCCCAGTATAAATAAACTGTTTGGTTGACATCAAGACGCCAGCGAGCTACCGTGACTAAACCATCCGGTTGGAATAGTTGTGAAAAAGGGGAATGCCATGAGCACATGGTTGGTCACGGGCGCGACGTCAGGTATCGGTCGTGCCGTCACGGAGAAGCTGTTGGACCGAGGCGACCGGGTAGCCGCACTGGTTCGTCGGCCCGAAGCGCTCGAGGATCTCAGAGGGCATGGCGACCGGCTGTGGATCGCCTCGGTCGACGTCACGGATACGCCTGCTCTTCGTGACGCGGTGGAACGCGCTTTTCGTGACCTGGGGCGGGTCGATGTGGTCTTCTCCAACGCGGGTTCGGGTGCGTTCGGCGCCGGAGAGGAACTCTCCGATGACACTGTCGAACAGCAGATCGCGCTCAATATGGTCGCCCCGATCCAACTGATTCGCGCGGTGCTGCCTCATCTGCGCGAGCAGGGTGGCGGCCGAATCATCCAGACCTCGACGATGGGTGGCCAGATCACGACCACAGGCGGCAGCATGTACCACGCATCTAAATGGGGGATCGAGGGTTTCACCGAGACGATCATGGGCGAGGTCGCTGCGTTCGGGATCGGGATCACCCTGATCGAGCCCGGCGGCGTGCGTACACCGTTCGGCGCTGCCCTCTCGATCTCTCCCGCTCTGCCCGCGTACGCGGACACCCCGGTCGGCCGGTTCCGCCAGCTCATCGAAGGGGCCGGCGACAATCTGACCGGCGGCGCGCTCGGTGATCCACAGAAAGTCGCGCAGGCCATCATCGAGGTCGCAGCACAATCGCCGGCACCGCGACGCCTCGTCCTCGGCAGCGACGCCTACGCCGCAGTCCACGACGCGCTCAGCACCCGCCTCGCCGAATTGGAGGCAGCGAAAGCAATCTCCCCGACGACAGACCACCCGGCCGACGTCTAACCGGCGGGCCAGGCGATCCCGGAATAGTCACTGGTCGACCCGTGATGGCGCACTGGACCGACGGCGGCGAGGTCAGAGCATCGGGCTGCGGACCGAGATGGACATCGAAACCCTCCGCCCGGTTCGGCCCAATACCTCGCATGTCACGACCTTCGGCGCCGACCGCGACCCCGATCACCCCTCGCACTTCCTTTCCCTCACTTCGCTCACTCACTTCCCTCACTGGAGCCCCGCATGTCCACGTCCTCTGGCAGCGAAACCCGTACCGATCCGCCCTCCCTCGCAGGCAAGGCCGTCGATCCTCGACGACGATGGTTCGCTCTCGTCGTCTTGGCCCTCGCACAGCTGATGGTCGTGCTGGACGCGACGATCGTCAACATCGCGCTTCCCACAGCGCAAAGCGACCTCGGCTTCTCCAACGACTCCCGCCAGTGGGTCGTCACCGGGTACGCCCTCGCCTTCGGCAGCCTGCTGCTGCTCGGCGGACGCCTGGCCGACTTCTTCGGCCGCCGCCGCCTCTTCATCATCGGCCTGATCGGATTCGCTCTCGCCTCTGCGCTCGGCGGCTTCGCTGAGTCACTCGGTGTTCTTCTCACGGCGCGCGTCCTGCAGGGAGCATTCGGCGCCCTCCTGGCCCCGGCCGCGCTGTCCTTGCTGTCTGTAACGTTCACCACGGCCAAAGACCGAGGCCGCGCGTTCGGCATCTTCAGCTCCATCTCCGGAGGCGGCGGCGCCATCGGCCTCCTTCTCGGCGGCGTACTCACCGAGTACGCGTCCTGGCGCTGGTGCCTTTTCGTGAACCTCGTCATCGCCGCGATCGCACTCATCGGCGCAGCCATGTTCCTGGACCGAGACACCCCGGCGACAAGGCCCAAACTCGACCTTCCCGGAGTCTTCACCTCCGTGCTCGGGCTCGTCGGAATCGTGTACGGACTCGGAAACACCTCCACCCACGGCTGGACCGAGATCCTCACCCTGGGGCCGGTCATCGCCGGAGCCGCGCTTCTCGTCGCGTTCGTCATCATCGAACGACGTGGAAGCCGCCCCCTGCTACCGATGCGGGTCGTCGTCCACCGGAACCGCGGCGCCGCCTATCTCGTGGTCGCCATCACCGGCATCGCAATGTTCGGAATCTTCCTGTTCCTGACCTACTACATCACCGACATCCTGAAGTTCACACCGATCGAGACCGGCGCGTCGTTCCTGCCCATGATCGTGTTCCTCATAATCGGCGCCACGGTGTCAGGATCCGTCCTCCTCCCGAAGTTCGGACCCAGGCCCATCGTCCCCGTGGGCGCCGCGATCGCCGCGGTCGGCCTTGTCCTGCTCACCCGCCTCGATTTCGACAGCTCCTACGCCGCCGGCGTCCTTCCCGCTCTGACGATCATCGGCCTCGGTCTGGGCATGGTCTTCGGCCCGATCCAGAACGCCGCCACATCTGCCGTCGAAACCCGCGATTCCGGTGTCGCGTCCGCCATGGTCAACACGGCCTCGCAGCTCGGTGGGTCCGTCGGCACGGCGATCCTCAGCTCGTTCTTCGCCACTGCGGTGACGACCTACGTCTCCGACCACGCCGCGAAGGCTGCAGGAGCATCGAAGGCCGTCCTTGCACAAGTCACCGCCGAGGCGAACCTCGCCGGATATCACACGGTGTTCTGGTACGCCGCCGGATTCCTCATTCTCGGTGCCATCATCGCGACGGTCATCTTCAAGAGCGGCCCCCTCGAGATCGACCCCGACGCCGACCTGGTCGTCGCCCACTGACCCGGTTCGCGTGCCAGCAACTCGCTGTAACGCGCCGGCCGAATGGGCCATCCAGGCAGCCGACAGCCACGTCGACAACGCTGGCGTCGCCTTTCTCGGGCCGACCGAAGCCGCCTCCGAAAAGAGTTCGATGAGACTTTCGGACTCAACGTCAAGACTCGAGTCCAGGCGGGCGCCAAGCTGTCCCAAGCGGACCCAGACCCGCGCATCCGGACGGTCCCTCCCGCTGTCTCATCACCTCATCGCGGTGTTGTCCGCCGCGAAGAATCGGCACGACAGGCATGCGACGCGGTTGGGTGACGCATACGACCCGGGCGGCTACGTCGCGGCCAACGAGGCTGGACGCCCGTACTCGCTCAGCACATTGAATCGACGGTGGCGCACGGTGAGCGACGCAGCCGGGGTGAAGCGAATCAAGCTCCACGAGGCGCGCCACACGGCTGGCACGTCGATGCACCTCAAGGGAGTACCGCTCGCGGTGATCGCGGCATGGCTCGGCCACGCAAACGCCAGTATCACCGGCGCGATCTACGCACATTCACAGGACGGCGCACTCGTTTCAGCGGCAGAGCTCTTGGGGCAACTCGGGGCTGCATCCGGTGACACGCGAGAATTCCGAATGACACGGAAAATGACATGGACACCATATCGGTCTGTCACGCACACCGACGCAGGTTGTGGCCATCTCAAGCCGCGGCGCGCACACGGTAGCAGGTTCCGTACGTGCTTCCCAAGCAGGTAGTGCGGGTTCGATTCCCGTCATCGGCTCCATATCTCGTCATGGCCGCCGGCGCGATCACGGTCAGTCTGCAAGTACCTGCTCGCGCAGGATGTCGGCGTGCCCGCAGTGCTGGGCCAGCTCGCGCAAGACCTGTAGATACACCCAGCGGAGCGTGCGCGGTCCGGTCCGGTGCCCGGTCACGACGGTGTCCAACGACACGCCTGCGACCGCCGATCGGGCCGTGGCGCAGGCCTCCCGGTAGGAGGCCCGGACCGAGGCGACGGTGTCGTCGTCGGAGAGCCGGAAGGATTCGTCCGGGCTCTGCACCAGGCCGAGTTCTCGCCGGGACGTGCCGCCGACGCACTCCTCGAACCACACCCGCTGCATCCACGTCACGTGCTTGAGCAGGCCGAGCAGCGTCGTCGCCGACGGGACCAGCCGACGCCTCGCCTGCTCCTCGGTGAGGCCGGCGAGCGTCGCCTCGATGGCACCGCGACACTCCTCTACGAAAGCGTCGAGCTGCGCGCGCTCGTCACCCAGCGGTACGTCGAACGAACCCATGAGAGCCTTCTACCACGCCGCGGGCACACCGTCGTCATCGTCGCACCCCTCGTCGCGGCTGATCTCCCGGTAGTGCCGGTTGCGTGCGCGCAGCACGAAGGACGCGAGCACCGCGGCGGTCGACGACGCGATCAGCACCGCGACGGTCACGTGGTCGCCGTGCGGCGAGCCGGGTCCGTACGCAAGGTCGCCGATCAACAACGACACGGTGAACCCGATCCCGGCGAGCATCGCGATGCCCAGCACGTCTACCCACGCGATGGTGTCGTCCAGGGAGGCTCGCGTCACCGCTGCCAGCAGCCGGGTGGTCCCGAAGATCCCCACGGTCTTGCCTACCACCAGCCCCACGATCGCCCCGAGCGCGACGGGGTCCGTGACTGCGGCGACCAACCCGTGCCACCCGCCGATCGTCACGCCCGCCGCGAAGAACGCGAAGACCGGCACCGCGACGCCCGCCGACAGCGGCCGGAACCGGTGCTCGAAGTGCTCCGCGAGGCCGGGTCCCGCGTCGGGTCCGCCGCCGCGCTCGCTGCGAACGACAGGGACGGCGAACCCGAGCAGTACGCCGGCGACGGTCGGGTGGATACCGGACTCGTGCATCAGGGCCCAGGTCGACGCGGCGAGCGGCAACAGCAGCCACCACGAGCGGATGCGGCGCTGCACGCACACCGCGAACAGCGCCAGGGGCACCAGCGTCAGCGCGAGGTAGGCCGGCTTCAGGGTGTCGCTGTAGAAGACGGCGATCACCGTGATCGCGAGCAGGTCGTCGACCACCGCGAGCGTCAGCAGGAACGTCCGCAGCGCCGACGGCAGGTGCGTCGACAGGACCGCGAGCACCGCGACCGCGAACGCGATGTCCGTGGCGGTCGGCACCGCCCAGCCGTGCACCGCCTCCGGTCCGGCGTGGACGGTGATCGCGACGAACAGCCCGGCCGGCACGATCATCCCGCCGACTGCGGCGGCGATCGGCAGTGCGGCGCGGGACATCTCACGGAGGTCACCGGCCACGAACTCCCGCTTGAGCTCCAGGCCCACGACGAAGAAGAAGACCGCGAGCAGCCCGTCGGCCGCCCAGTCGTGCAGGCTCAGGTCCAGATGCAGCCCCGCGACGGTGGCGCCGACACGGGCCTCGGACAGCCGCATGTAGGCGTGCTGCCACGGCGTGTTCGCCCACAGCAGCGCCGCGACCGCTGCGGCCAGCAGCAGGAATCCTCCGAAGGTCTCCTTACGCAGCAGGTCGGCCACCCGGGACGCCTCGGCCCAGGACCCGCGGGCGAACAGCGCCCGTCGCCGATTCTCGCCCACGCCGATCGCCCCCTACCGCCGGTATCTGCTACGAGGGGACCGCGCGCATTACGAGTCGCCCCGCCGACCAGACTTCCCGGCACACCGCCGCCCAGACTACCGGCAGAGCGCCGGCCCGTCCCCCGGCTGCCGAGCACCGGAACTACGCTGCTGGCGTGGCAGAGGACAACACCCGCAGCTGGACCGCGAACCGCAGCCTGGGGCGGGGGATGGTCCCCGGCCGTCTCGAGCTGTCCCCCACACACGTCACGTTCGAGCCCGGCAGGGTCGCGCGGCGCACGGTCGGACTCCGCTTCAGCGTGCGGCTCGAGCACATCGCCGCGGTCGGCGTCGCGCCGGGCGCCGGACGGTGGCTGGGCGGCGGCAAGCGGGAACGCCTCGTCCTCACGCTCGGCGACGGCTCGGAGGTGCTGTTCGTGGTACCCGAGCTCGAGCCTGCGGTGGCGGCGATCCGGGCCGCCCTCCCCCGGCGGGCCTGAAGGTGCGAGCATCGTCGGCATGAGCGACGAGCGGTTCGAGGCCGGGATGGCGATTCGGCGGCGGGTGATGGGCGACGGTTACGTCGACCGCGCCGTCGCGCGCACCGAAGGGACGGAATCCGCGCAGGTACAGCGCTTCATCACCGAGAACGTCTGGGGTTCGGTGTGGACCCGAGACGGCCTCGCGCCGCGGGACAGCAGCCTGCTCACCATCGGGATCCTGACCGCGCTGCGGACCACCGAGGAGCTCGCCGGCCACGTCCGCGGCGCGCTCACCAACGGCCTGACCCGCGACGAGATCACCGAGGCGATCGTGCAGACGGCGGGTTACTGCGGCGCCCCCGCAGCGCTGGCCGCGATGCGCGCCGCGCAGCAGGTGTTCGACGAGGCCTGATCGCTGCCCAACGTCACCCCGCGCCGGTGACCTCCGCCGTCGCCTCCGCCGTGATCCGGTCGAACTGCGCGCCCATCGCCTCGGCGAGCGCGGTCGCGCCGGACAGCGGCCGCACCATCACCATGAAGTCGTCGATCAACCCGTCGGCATTCGTGTGGATGAAGTCGCAGCCGGTGATCCGGCGGCCCGACACCGTGGCCTCGAACACCAGGGCGTGGTCGGCGCCGCCCCCGATCTCGCGGACGTAGCGGAAGTCCTCGAACACCCGCAGCACAGCGCGCAGGATCGCCGCGGTGACCGGCTTGCCGGGGTAGGGCTTGAAGGCGACCGGGCTGGTGAAGACCACGTCGTCAGCGAGCAGGGCGGCCATCGCGTCGGCGTCCCGCGCCTCGACGGCCTGTCGGAATGAATGCATACCGGCACCCTAGCTCCGGGGCCGGACATCCAGCCCGACGATCCCGTCGACCAGGCGATCCACGTCGACGTCGGACACGAACGCGTGCGCCGACGCCCGCACGGCTGCCGTCAGGCCCCGCGCGGTCATGTCCCGCAGCGTGGAGCCGCGCCGCGTCACCGAGACGACGACGCCCCGGTCGAACAGGGCGGCCTGCACGCGGTCGGGGTCGACCCCGTCGACGGTGAACGACACGATCCCGCCCAGCGCACCGCCCACGGGATCGCGGACCGTGACAGCCGGCAGCGCCGCGAGCCGCTCGCGGATCCCGGCGGCCCGGCGCGTGATCGCGGCGAACACGTGGTCGGGCCCCAGCTCGAGCAGGTACCTCACGGCGGCGCCGAGCCCGAGGCGCGCCGCGACGTCGGCCTCCCAGGTCTCGAACCGGGCCGCGTCTGACGCGACGCAGTACTCCCCCTCTGCCACCCACTGCGCCGAGTGCAGGTCCAGCGAGCGCGGCTCGATGCGCTCGATCAGCTCGGGACGGACGTACAGGAAGCCGGTCCCGCGCGGCCCGCGCAGCCACTTGCGCCCGGTCGCGGTCAGCGCGTCGACGCCCAGTTCGCGGGCGTCGACGGTGACCTGACCCACCGACTGGCAGGCGTCCAGCAGCACCGGCGCACCCACCGCGTGCGCGCGGTCGGCGATCTCGCGCACGGGCGCCACCAGGCCGCTGTTCGTGGGCACGTGCACCAGCGACACCAGCGCGACCCGCTCGTCGAGCACCGCGTCGAGCGCGTCCAAGTCCACCCGCCCGTCGGCGTCGCTGGGCAGGACCACCACCTCGGCGCCCGCGGCCCGCGCCCGCTGCAGGGCGGCGATGGCGTTGCTCGCGTAGTCGACGCCGGTCACCACGATCCGCTGCCCGGCCCGCAGCGGGACGGCGTAGAAGAAGTCGCACCACGCGCGGGTGGCGCTGTCGCTCAGTGCGATCGTCCCGGCGGGAGCCCCGATCAGCGCGCCTATCGCGTCCTTGACCGCCGCAAGGTCCGCCGCCCGCTCGGCCGCCGCGCGGTAGCCGCCCACCTCCGCCTCACGCCGCAGGTGGCCGATGACGGTGTCGAGCACGGGAGCCGGCGGCAGCGACGATCCGGCGCTGTCGAAGAACGCCAGGTCGTGGCAGCCGGGCGTCTCCGCCCGAATCCGGTGCAGGTCCAGCGCCATGCCCCGACCCTACCGAGCGGAAGGATCCGCCCTGGTCGGCCCTCGCTCCACCCGAACCCGTGTGTCCTGATGGGACAGGTTACGAACTCCGCTCGTCCCTCGCTTCGCTCGAACCTGTCGGACCCTCGCCGTAGGGTGGCGAACATGACCCCCCAGCGAGCGGGCATCACCCGACGAGCGGCCACAACCGCCCTCGACGGGCGAGCCGGCGCGGAGGAGTACACGGCCCGGCACTACATCAGACTCGGGCCCCCGCAGCGCGTCGGCGCCGAGATCGAGTGGTTCGCCGCACTGCCGGACGGGTCGCGGCCGCCGCTGGCGCTCGTGGCCGAGGTACTAGGCGACCACAGTCCGCGGTCGCTCGCCCCGGCTTCCCCCGCGCTGCCGCTCGCGGCGGGCGGCCGGGGCACCGTCGAGCCCGGCGGGCAGGTCGAGGTGTCGAGCGCGTCGGCACCGTCGGCCGGTCGGCTGATCGACGCGCTGGCCGCCGACGCGCAGCAGCTGCGCCGGCTGCTGGCCGCGCGCCGCATCCGGCTCGTCGCGGGTGCCGCTGACGCCGCGCGACCCCCCGAGCGGCTGCTGCGGCTGCCCCGCTACTCCGCGATGGAGGCGCGATTCGATGGGATCGGCCCGTTCGGGCGGGCGATGATGTGCGCCACCGCGGCCACCCAGGTGTGCGCGGACGCCGCCGCCGACGCGGCCGACGACGGGTCCCGGTGGGCAATGCTCGACGCCGCCGGCCCCGCCCTGATCGCGGCGTTCGCCGCATCCCCCGAGCTCGCCGGGGTGCCGGACGGCCGGTGGGCGTCGCAGCGGATGCGCACCTGGCTCGCGCTGGACCCGGCGCGCACCGGCTCCGTCGCCCTCGCGGACTACCCCGCATGGGCGGTCGGCGCGCCTCTGCTCTGCCTGCCGCGCGACGGCGACGACTGGACCGCCCCGCCCGGCGCGACGTTCGCCGACTGGGCCGACGGCGCGCTCGACCATACCGTCGACCGCCGCCCCGGGCCGTCGGACCTCGATTACCACCTCACCACGCTGTTCCCGCTGGTGCGCGCGAGCGGGTACTTCGAGGTGCGCTACCTCGACGGGCAGCCCGACGGTGGCTGGCACGTCCCGATCCGGGCCGTGGCCGCACTGACCGCCGAGCCCGACACCGTCGCCGCCGCGACCGACCTCTCGCGCCCGACCGCCGGAAGGTGGCGCGACGCGGCGCACTCCGGCCTCGCCGACCCCGAACTCCGCCGCGCAGCGGCCGACCTGCTCGAGCTCGCCCACTCCGTCGACCCCGACCCGTCGCTCGCCCACGCGGCCCGCCGAACCCGGGCCGGCCGCAGCCCCCTGGAGGACCGCCCATGACCACCCGACCCGACTCCCGCCCCCACTCCGCCGACACCGACGATCTCCGCAGCCGCATAGCTGCCGTCCTGACCCGCGCCCGCGACCGCACGCGCGCGCTCACCGACTGCCTCGACGACACCGAACTCATGGCACAGCACTCGCGGATCATGAGCCCGCTGGTGTGGGACCTCGCGCACATCGGCAGCCAGGAGGAGCTCTGGCTGGTGCGGGACGTCGGCGGCCGGGATCCGCTGCGCCCGGATCTCGACGACATGTACGACGCGTTCAAGCACGCCCGGTCCGATCGTCCAGCGCTGCCGCTGCTCGACCCCGCCGCCGCCCGCGGCTATGCGGCCACCGTGCGGGACAAGGCGCTCGACGTCCTCGACCACAGCCGCCTGTCCGGCAACGCGCTGGAGCGGGACGGCTTCGCGTTCGCCATGATCGCGCAGCACGAGCAGCAGCACGACGAGACGATGCTCGCGACGCATCAGCTGCGCGCGGGCGCCGCCGCCCTCACCGCCCCACCCGCTCCCCGCGGTGAGTACCGCGGCCCGGTCGAGATCACGGTCCCCGCAGGCCCGTTCGCGATGGGGACGGACACCGACCCGTGGGCCCTCGACAACGAACGCCCCGCCCACGTCGTGGACGTTCCGGCCTTCGCCATCGATGCCGTGCCGGTCACCAACGCGCGGTTCCTCGAGTTCATCGCCGACGGCGGCTACCAGCGACCCGAGCTGTGGACCGAGCGCGGCTGGGCACACCGCACGGCCGAAGGCATCACCGCCCCACGGTTCTGGGAACGCGACACCGACGGCACCTGGTGGCGGAGACGGTTCGGGACGACGGCGGCTGTGCGCCCGCAGCAACCGGTGGTGCATGTCAGCTGGTTCGAGGCGGACGCGTTCGCGCGCTGGGCCGGCCGGCGGCTGCCCACCGAGGCGGAGTGGGAGAAGGCCGCCCGGTTCGATCCCGCGGCCGGTCGTTCGCGCCGGTTCCCGTGGGGCGACGACGATCCCACGCCCGACCGGGCGAATCTCGGCCAGCGGCACCTGGAGCCGGCCGACGTCGGTGCGTACCCCGCGGGCGCGTCACCACTGGGCGTCCAGCAGCTGATCGGCGACGTGTGGGAGTGGACGTCCTCGGAGTTCCACGGCTATCCCGGCTTCGCAGCGTTCCCGTACCGCGAGTACTCGGAGGTGTTCTTCGGCGGCGACTACCGGGTGCTGCGCGGCGGCTCGTTCGGCACCGACGAGGTCGCGTGCCGGGGCACGTTCCGCAACTGGGACCACCCGATTCGGCGCCAGATATTCTCCGGGTTCCGCTGCGCCCGTACCCTTCCCGAGCGACGCTGACATGTGCCGCCACCTCGCGTATGTCGGCCCCGCGGTGCCCGTCGCCCACCCGGTTACCGGCGGGGAGCACTCGCTGCGCACCCAGGCCTGGGCGCCCCGCGACATGCGCGGCGGCGGCACGATCAACGCCGACGGATTCGGCGTGGCGTGGTGGCCCGACCCCGGCGGCGCTCGCGGAGGTGAGTCCCCCGGCGCTTCGAGCACGGCGGTGCGCTATCGCAACCCCGCCCCGATCTGGACCGACCCCGCGGTCGACGAGGTGCTGCCGCTGCTGACCGCGCGGGCCGTGCTCGCGGCGGTGCGGTCCGCCACCGTCGGCACACCCGTCGCGCGCGAGGCGTGCGCACCGTTCACCCACGGCCGATTCGCGTTCAGCCACAACGGCGTCGTACCCGACTGGGCCGAGCTCCTGACACCCGCCGCCGCGGACCTGGAGGCACTCACCGACTCCGCAGCACTATGGGCCCGCCTGCTGGCCGCACTGCCCGGCTCCGACCCGGCAGACGCGCTCGCCACGCTGGTCCGCGACGTTACGGAGCAACGCCCGGGCGCCCGCATCACCACGCTGCTATGCGACGGCGAGAGTGCCTGGGGCACAACGTATTACCACTCGCTCTGGTTTCGCGACACCGGCGATTCGGCGTGGCTGGCCTCCGAGCCGGTGGACGACACCGACGACTGGCACCAGATCCCCGACCACAGCATCGTCGTCGCCCGACCCGGGCGCGTCACCGTCGCACCCCTGTAGGAGGCCCATTTTGACCGCCCATCAGTCCACATCCACCTCTCCCCTCGAGGTGCACCTCACCGACGCCGACCTCGCCGAGGCGCTCCGCGCGGACGTGCACGCGGGGCTCACCGCCCACCCGAAGCAGCTGCCTCCCAAGTGGTTCTACGACGCCCGCGGCAGCGAGTTGTTCGAGCAGATCACCACGCTGCCGGAGTACTACCCCACCCGCACCGAGCGGGAGATCCTGCGCCAGGGCGCGCCCGCGATCGCCGCTGCCGCCACCCCGGACGTACTGGTCGAACTGGGCTCCGGGTCGTCGGAGAAGACGCGGCTGCTGCTCGACGCGATGGCCGACACACTCACCACGTATGTGCCGCAGGACGTATCGGTGTCCGCGCTCACGGGCGCCGTCGACGCCCTCGCGGCGAGCCACCCCGGGCTGCGGGTCCGCGGAATGGTCAGCGACTTCACCGACACGCTGCACCACCTCCCGGCCGGCGGTCGACGGATGATCGCCTTCCTGGGCGGCACGATCGGCAACATGATCCCCGCGGAGCGCGCGGAGTTCCTAGCGTCCATCGCCGCAGCGCTGCGCCCGGGCGAGACCCTGCTGCTGGGCGCCGGCCTGGTGGTGCCGCCGGCGGTCGTGGTGCCCGCGTACGACGACGCGGCCGGCGTCACCGCCGAGTTCGACCGGAACGTGCTGCGCGTGGTCAACGCGCGCCTACACGCCGACTTCGAACCGGACGCGTTCCGGCACGTCGCCCTGTGGGATGCCGCGAACGAGTGGATCGAGATGCGGCTCGAGGCGACGCGCGCGATGCGCGTCACGGTCGCCGACCTGAATCTGGCCGTCGACTTCGCGGAGGGCGAGCAGCTGCGGACCGAGATCTCCGCGAAGTTCCGGCTCGACGGGATCGCCCGCGAGCTCGCCGACGCCGGCCTCACCCTCGTCCATACGTGGACGGACGACGACCACCGGTTCGCGGTGCTCCTGGCGGAGCGAGGCCGACGGTGACCGCCCACACCTGCCCTGATCTGCCCGCGGCCACACGATTCGGCACAATGGTGAGATGCCCGACGGCCCCCTGATCGTCCAATCCGACAAGACGCTGCTGCTCGAGGTCGACCATGACCTCGCCGATGCAGCGCGTCAGGCCATCGCACCGTTCGCCGAATTGGAGCGCGCGCCCGAGCACGTGCACACCTACCGCGTCACGCCGCTGGCGCTGTGGAACGCCCGCGCGGCGGGGCACGACGCCGAGCAGGTGGTCGACGCGCTCGTCACCTACTCCCGCTACCCGGTCCCCCAGCCGCTACTGGTCGACGTCGTCGACACCATGTCCCGGTTCGGCCGGCTGCAGCTGGTCAAGAACCCCGCGCACGGCCTCAGCCTGGTCAGCCTCGACCGAGCGGTGCTCGAGGAGGTGCTGCGGCACAAGAAGATCGCGCCGATGTTGGGCGCCCGGATCGACGACGACACCGTCGTCGTGCACCCGTCCGAGCGCGGGCACCTCAAGCAGCTGCTGCTCAAGGTCGGCTGGCCGGCGGAGGACCTCGCGGGCTACGTCGACGGCGAGGCGCACCCCATCACGCTCGACCACACCACGCATCCGTGGGAGCTGCGTGACTACCAGCAGTTCGCGGCGGATTCGTTCTGGGCCGGCGGGTCCGGCGTCGTGGTGCTGCCGTGCGGCGCGGGCAAGACGATGGTCGGCGCGGCCGCGATGGCGAAGGCGAAGGCCACCACCCTGATCCTGGTCACCAACACCGTCGCGGGGCGCCAGTGGAAGCGCGAGCTGATCGCACGCACCTCGCTCACCGAGGAGGAGATCGGGGAGTACTCGGGCGAGCGGAAGGAGATCCGCCCGGTCACCATCGCCACCTACCAGGTGCTCACGCGCCGCTCGAAGGGCGAGTACCGCAACCTCGAGCTGTTCGACTCGCGCGACTGGGGCCTGATGATCTACGACGAGGTGCACCTGCTGCCCGCGCCGGTCTTCCGGATGACTGCTGACCTGCAATCCCGCCGCCGCCTCGGCCTCACCGCGACGCTCGTGCGGGAGGACGGCCGCGAGGGCGACGTCTTCTCGCTGATCGGCCCCAAGCGCTACGACGCACCGTGGAAGGACATCGAGGCCCAGGGTTGGATCGCGCCGGCCGAGTGCACCGAGGTCCGCGTGACGCTCACCGACAACCAGCGCCTGCAGTACGCGACCGCCGAGCCCGAGGAGCGCTACAAGATGTGCGCGACGACGCCGGCCAAGGTCCCCGTCGTCAAGTCGATCCTCGCGCGCCACCCCGGCGCGCCCACGCTGGTGATCGGTGCCTACGTCGAGCAGCTCGAGCAACTCGGCGCCGAGCTCGACTGCCCGGTGATCCAGGGCTCCACGCGGAACAAGGAGCGGGAGCGGCTGTTCGACCTGTTCCGCGCCGGCGAGATCCAGACGCTCGTGGTGTCGAAGGTGGCGAACTTCTCCATCGACCTGCCGGAGGCGTCGGTCGCCGTGCAGGTGTCGGGGACGTTCGGCTCGCGGCAGGAGGAGGCGCAGCGCCTGGGCCGTCTACTCCGTCCCAAGCACGACGGTGGCCAGGCCCACTTCTACTCGATCGTCTCCCGCGACACCCTCGACGCCGATTACGCCGCCCACCGGCAGCGGTTCCTCGCCGAGCAGGGCTACGCGTACCGGATCACCGACGCCGACGACCTGCTCGGCCCCGCCATCGGCGACGCCGGGCAGTAGCGCGCAGGCCGTGACGTCGCCAGGGCGGCAGCGCCGACGGTGACCGCTCAGGACAGGTCGCGGAAGGCGAGCGCGAAGCCGGAGACGGCCAACACGACCGCGATCACGTAGCCGATCGTCGACCACCATCCGATGTGCATATAGGCGGTCACCGCGACGAGCGCCATCGCCGCGAACACCAGAACCATCCCGTACAGGGGCGGTCGCGCCGCATACCGATTGCTTGCCATGGGATCTCACTCCTTGCTAGCGGGCGTCTGCTACTCGTCGTCGGCGGGCTTCTCGGGGTCCACCGGGCGGTTCGCCACGACCGGGAACCCGCCGGTGTAGCCCTCGCGCACCCGCGCCTCCGCCAGGACCCGGCCGCGCACCAGGTACCAGCCCCCGATCAGCATCGGGATCAGCACCACCAACGTCGCGACGGTCCACGTGCCGATCGGGTGGTCGAACGCCATCAGCACGAGCACGGCGAACAGGAACAGCAGCGTCAGGTAGCTCGACCACGGTGCGAACGGCATCCGGAAGTTCGGGCGCGTCATCAGCCCGGCCTCCGCCTTGCGCTGCAGCCGGATCTGGCACAGCACGATGGTGCCCCAGGAGGCGACGATGCCCAGCGCCGACATGTTCAGCACGATCTCGAACGCCTGTCCCGGCTGGAAGGCGTTGAGCACCACACCGAACAGGCAGATCACGGCGGTCAGCAGGATGCCGCCGAACGGGACGCCGTTTCGCGACATGCGTGCCGTGAACTTGGGGCCGCTGCCGTTCATGGCCATCGACCGCAGGATCCGGCCGGTGGAGTACAGCCCCGCGTTGAGGCTGGAGAACGCGGCGGTGAGCACCACGACGTTCATCAGGTCGCCGGCGCCGGCGAAGCCGATCTTGCTGAAGAAGGTCACGAACGGGCTCTCGCTGGACGAGTAGGCCGTGTACGGCAGCAGCAGCGCGAGTAGCACCACCGATCCGACGTAGAAGATCGCGATGCGGGCCACGACCGAGTTGATCGCGCGGGGCATGATCTTCTCCGGGTCCTCGGTCTCGCCGGCCGCGGTGCCCACGAGTTCCACTGCCGCGTAGGCGAACACGACGCCCGAGGTCACCACCACCAGCGGGATGACGCCCGTCGGGAGCAGCCCGCCGTGGTGCGTCCACAGGCTCAACCCCGTGCTCTGCCCCTGGATGTGGTAGCGCCCCGCCAGGAATATGGTGCCGACCACCAGGAAGGCCATCAGCGCGACCACCTTGATCAAGGCGGCCCAGAACTCCAACTCGCCGAACAGCTTCACCGAGATCAGGTTCATCGCGAGCACGATCGCCAGCGCGATCAGCGCGAGCAGCCACTGTGGCACAGCGACGAAGGTGTGCCAGTAGTGGAAGTAGGTGGCGATGGCCGTGGTGTCCACGATGGCCGTCATCGCCCAGTTGAGGAAGTACATCCAGCCGGCGACGAATGCCGCCTTCTCGCCGTAGAACTCACGCGCGTACGACACGAACGAGCCCGACGACGGCCGGTGCAGCACCAACTCGCCCAGTGCCCGCAGGATCAGGAACACGAAGACGCCGCAGATTCCGTAGATCAGGAACAGGCCGGGCCCGGCGGACGCGAGGCGGCCGCCCGCGCCGAGGAACAGCCCGGTGCCGATGGCACCGCCGATAGCGATCATCTGCAGTTGCCTCGGCTTGAGGCCCTTGTGGTAACCCTCGTCCTCGCGCTGGAGGTTGGGATCGTGGCCCTTCCCGACGCCGGAGGGTGTGGTGGGGTGCGTAGTCATCGGGATTCCTGTCGCGCGAAGGAATATCGGACCATACCTGTTCGGCTGTCAGACAGCTTCTTCCAGTGTGATCCGGGTCACATAGGCTGTCAAGCCCGCAGGGCGTCCGCCGACTCCGCGACCCGGTCGAGGTGCTGACGCATGCGGTCGCCGGCGTGCGCGAAGTCGCCCGCCACGATGGCCTCGACGATCCTGCGGTGTTCGCCGTCGGCAGCGGCCCGGCGGGCAGCGAGCACGGCGGTGCGCTGCAGCGGCTGCTTCGCGAGCGCGGCCCGGATCGCCCCGACCACCGACACGAAGACCTCGTTGCCCGACGCCTCGGCGATCGCCAGATGGAATTCGGCGTCCAGCCGCAACCAGCGGGTCGCGTCGGGCTCCCCGGCCATCGCATCCACGATCCGCTGCAGGTTCTCCAGCTGCTCGGCGGTGCGCCGCCGCGCCGCCCAGCCGGCGGCGGGCACCTCGACGTACGGGCGCGCCTCGACGAGATCGCGTGTCGAGAAGGTTCCATAGCGCGGCGTCGCGGGGCGCGCGGACTTGACGACGGTGCCCGAGCCCGTCCGGGTCTCCGTCAGCCCGAGCGCCTGACACGACCGCAGCGCCTCCCGGACCACCGAACGGCTCACGCCGTAGCGCTCGGCGAGCGCGGCCTCCGGCGGCAGCTTGACCCCGACCGGGAGCTCACCGCTTCCGATGGCGGTGCGCAGATCCTGGAACACCGCCTCCGACGCACTGTGCCGCTGGATCGCGGCCGACCGACCTGTCCAGCTGTCGGGCAGACTCATGCCCCAACAGTAGGCCGCCCGGCCGCCGGATACCCGGCACCGGAATCCCCGGATCCGCGCAACCCGGACGAAGCGGGTTGCCACGCGCGGAGCAGGCGGATATCAACGCGGTATGCCAGACCCCATCACCGCGCTCGTTCAGGGCGCCGTCGCGACCGTCCGCCGCGCCGCCGCCGAACTGCTCCGCCCGCTCGAGAGCGCACGCGACGAGGCGCAGCACGACATCCAGTCCGTGACCAAGGGGCTGAACGCCGAGGCGCAGTTGATCCCGCTGCTGGTCGAGCAGCTGGCGGTGCTGAACGCAACCCTCGGCGACCTCACGGAGATCCTGCGCCCGCTCGCCGAGGTGGAGCAGGGCGTCGCCTCCGTCGAGACGAGGCTCACCCACGGCCTGTTCCACCACCCGCACGACACGAGCACCGGCACCACCGGGCAGCAGCCGCCGCCCGCTTAGAGCGACCGCAGCACCGCCTGCGCGGCGTGCCATCCCGGCATGCCGTGCACGCCCGGCCCCGGGGCGGCCGCGGCGGAGCACAGCCACACGCGGTCGGTGAGCCGGTAGGGCCGCCACAGGGTCGGCCGACGCAGCAGCTGCGACGGCACTGCAGCGCCCGCGGCGATATCGCCGCCCACGTAGTTGGCGTTGGTCGCCTCGAGCTCGGCCGGACCCACGGCCCGCAGGTCGACGATGCGTTCGCGCGTGCCCGGCGCGTGGCGCTCGACCTCGCGCAGCAGGTTCTCGGTGAGGTCGCCGGGAAAGCCGTTGGGGGCGTGTCCGTACAGCGAGACCGGAGCCAGGGATCCGGCGCAGCGCGACGGGTCGGCGAGATACTGCTGGGACAGGATGATCACAGGCCGCTCCGGCATCCGGCCGCGGCTGACCATGAGCTCCTTGGCGGCGATATCCCGCACCTCGCCGCCGAGGTGCACGAAAGCCGCCTCGCGGCAGAGCCTCTCGCGCCACGGCAGGCCACCGTCGAGCACCAGGTCGAGCTTGAACACCGCGGGTCCGGTGCGCCACCGTCGCCGCCGCAGCCACCCCGGTGCACGCTCGCCCAGCAACCGCACTGCACCGGGCAGCCCCGTGTCCAGCAGCACCACGTCGGCGTCTGGCAGCGCGGTGACCCGCTGCCCCGTCCGCACCGAGCCACCGTGTGCGGCGACGATTCCCGCCAGTCCGTCGGTGATCGCCTGCGATCCGCCCACCGGCACCGGCCACGGGCGCACCCCACCGAGCAGGTAGGCGATCGACGACGTCATCGGGTAGTGCAGCGGCGTGATGGCGTGCGCGGCGATCCCGGCGAACACCGCGCCACCCACGCGGCCCAGCGCGCGTGCGGTCAGCAGGGCGGGGGCACCGAACAGCGGCCCCCACCGCAGCGCGTCCCGCGGGTGGCGCGCGAGCTGCGGCACCGGCCCGAAGAACGACGCCATCACGTCCGGTCCGCAATCCGGGACATCGGCCAGCGTGCCCACGGCGCCGAGGAGCGGGTGCGCGAGGTCCACGTCGGCGGTGGCCCACTCGACCTCCAGGCCCACGTCGCGGAATGCGGGAGACACCGACGCAAGGGGATGGCCGGTGGAGAACCGGTCGACCAGCGTGCCGCGCATCCGATCGGACCGCGCGCCACCGCCGATCGTCGGCTCCGCCTCCAGTACCGTCACGTCCAGCCCGGCGCGCGCCAGCACCGCCGCGGCCGTCAGCCCGTTGGGTCCGGAGCCCACCACCACCGCCGTCGTCACGCCTTCGGTTCTACCCCGGCCCGCCGAGCTACAGCGCAGTTCTACCCGGCCCGCCGAGCTACAGTGCGTTGCATGCGCACCGTGGCCCGCCTCCAGCCGTTCACGTCGACGATCTTCGCCGAGATGTCCGCGCTCGCCGTCCGCGCGGGCGCGATCAACCTGGGCCAGGGCTTCCCCGACACCGACGGGCCCCAGGGGATGCTGGACGCCGCGCAGAAGGCGATCGCGTCGGGGATGAACCAGTACCCGCCCGGCGACGGCCTGCCGGAGCTGCGCCGCGCGGTGTCCGAGCAGGTCCGCCGCGAGTACGGCCTCGAGTACGACCCCGACGGGGAGGTGCTGGTCACCGTCGGCGCGTCCGAGGGCATCGCCGCAGCCGTGCTGGGCCTGGTCGAGCCCGGCCGCGAGGTGATCCTGATCGAGCCGTTCTACGACTCCTACGCGGCGACGGTCGCGCTGGCCGGCGCGCGGCGACGGGTGGTGCCGCTGGTCGTGTCCGAAGGGCGGTACGTGCTCGACCCGGAGATGTTGCGCGCGGCGGTCACCCCCGCCACCGTCGCCATCATCGTGAACTCGCCGCACAACCCCACCGGCACGGTGCTGTCGGACGTCGATCTGAACCTGGTCGCCGACGTGTGCCGTGAGCACGACCTGATCGCGATCACCGACGAGGTATACGAGTACCTGCTCTTCGACGGACGCCGGCAGCACCCGATCGCCTCGCTCCCCGGGATGCGCGAACGCACCGTCCGGATCTCGGGCGCCGCCAAGACGTTCAACGTGACCGGCTGGAAGATCGGCTGGATCACCGCGCCGCGCGAGCTGGTGGACGCGTGCCGCGCCGCCAAGCAGTGGCTCACGTACACCGGCGCGACGCCGCTGCAGGCGGCCGTGGCGCACGCGCTCGACGCCGAGCGCGACTGGCTCACCACGACGCCCATCGCACTGCAGTCGGCGCGCGACCTGCTCACCCGCGCCCTCGACGAGGTCGGCTTCGCCGTACATCCCTCGGAGGGGACGTATTTCGTGTGTGCCGACCCGCGCCCGCTGGGCTACGACGATGCCGCCACGCTGTGCCGGGAGCTGCCCGCGCGGGTCGGCGTGGCCGCCGTCCCCGTCAGCGCCCTCGCCGACGACATGGATCGGTGGGCCCACGTCGTCCGGTTCGCGTTCAGCAAGCGGCCGGACGTGCTGGCACGCGCCGCCGAGCGCCTGCATGCGCTGCGCCCGGCGCTCAGCTGAACTGCGGGATCACCTCCCGCGCGAACCGCTCCACGCCGGAGAGATCATGCGCGGCATCCGGGAAGTAGCAGATCACGTAACCGAGCCCCAACGCCTCGAGTCGGCGCAGGTTCGCGACGATCTGCTCAGGGGTCCCCACGCCGGGCATCCCACGGTAGGAGCCGATCTCCCGCTCGGCGGCCTCCTCGGGCACGTGTGCTCGGAGGTGTGCGAGATGCGCGTCGACGCGGGCCTGCACCTGCTCCTCGGTGCTCTCGATCATGATGTTGTAGTTCGCGGAGCGGGTGATGGCAGTGAAGTCGGTGCCCACCTCGGCGCAGTGCTGCCGGAGGATCTCCGACTTGTGCGCGAAACCCTCGGGCGTGCCGTCGAAGTTGGTGTACTGCGCGTGCTTCGCGGCGATCCGGAGCGTCTTCTTCTCGCCGCCACCCGCGATCCACAGCGGGATCCCGCCGGGCTGCAACGGCTTCGGCTCGCAGATGGCACCGTCCACCTGGTAGTACCGGCCGTCCAGCGTCGAGCGCCCCGCGGACCACGCCTGCCGCATGATCTGCACGCCCTCGTCGAGCCGGCCCAGCCGCTCGCCCGCCGACGGGAACCCGTAACCGTAGGCGCGCCATTCGTGCTCGTACCAGCCGCCGCCGATGCCCATCTGGGCGCGCCCGCCCGAGATGACGTCGACGGTGGCGGCCACCTTCGCGAGGTACGCCGGGTTGCGGTAGCCCATCGCGGTGCACATCTGCCCCAGCTTGACGTTCTGCGTGGTCGCCGCGAACGCCGACATGAGCGCCCACGCCTCGTGTGTCGCCTGGTCGGTGGGGTACGGATTGGTGTGGAAGTGGTCGTACACCCAGATCGAGTCCCACGGCCCGGTGTCGGCGACCTGAGCGACACCGTGCATCGCGGCCCACTGCCGCTCGGGGTCGATGCCCACCAGATCGAGTCGCCAGCCCTGCGGAATGAACAGTCCGAATCGCATGCGGATCACGCTACGTGCGATGGCCGGGACCGTGGGCGCCGACTCGGAGGTAACGTGGAGGCCGTGCAGGAAAGTCTGTTCGATATTGCAGCGGACCGTCGCAACCTGGGCGATGGCGCATGGGTCGAGCTGCGCACGAGGTGGCTACCGAGCGCCGGCAGTGTGTTCGAGACCCTTCGAGACGAGGTGCCGTGGTACGGCGAGCGACGACGGATGTACGACCGGATCGTGGACACCCCGCGGCTGCTGAAGTTCTACGAGGCGGGCGCCGCCCTGCCGCATCCGGCGCTCGCGGCCGCACGCGACCGGCTCTCCCGGGATTTCTGGGCCGACCTACACGAGCCGCTGACGTCGGTGGGGCTGTGCTACTACCGCGACGGCGACGACTCCGTTGCCTGGCACGGCGACACGATCGGCAGGGGCGCGACCCACGACACCGTCGTCGCCATCGTGTCGCTCGGGGCGACGCGGCCGTTCCTGCTGCGGCCCCGCGGCGGCGGGGCGTCGACGAGACTCAGTGTGGGCCACGGCGATCTGCTGGTGATGGGCGGGTCATGCCAGCGCACGTGGGAGCACGCCGTCCCCAAGCAGCCGGGCGCCGGGCCGCGGATCAGCCTGCAGTTCCGTCCGCGTGGCGTGCGGTAGCCGGGCTCAGATACGGAACCGCACGCCCGTCAGGTCCTCGGACAGTGTCCACAGCTTCGCCGCGACGTCGGTGTTTCGGGCGGCGCGGGACGATCCCGACGGCCCCGGGGCGCCGCGCATCCCGAACAGCGCCTTCGGCCCGTAGAACCCGCCGCTGCGGGCATCGGGCGAGACCGCCGCGTACAGGCTGGGGCGGGCGCCGTCATCGGCCGACTGCGCGAGCAACCGGTTGCCGAGCTCCATGATCGGGTTCAGGATCGAGGTGTTACGGGTCTGCAGCGCGGTGGCCGCGTAGCCGGGGTGGGCGGCGACGGCCCGGACGGTGGACCCGGCAGCGTCGAGCCTGCGCGCGAGCTCGAACGAGAACATGAGGTCGGCGAGCTTGGACTGTGCGTAGGCGGACCACCGCTCGTACCGCCGTCGCTCGTAGTCGGGGTCGACCAGATCGATCGACCCGAACTGGTGCGCCAGCGAGCTGAGCACCACCACCCGGTCGGCGATCCGATCGAGCAGCAGCCCCGTCAGCGCGAAGTGGCCCAGGTGGTTGGTGCCGAACTGCAGCTCGAACCCGTCGCGGGTGCGGCGCAGCGGCGGCGCCATCACGCCGGCGTTGTTGATCAGCACGTCGATGTCGCCGGCCACAGCGGCGAACTCGCGCACGGAGGCCAGGTCGGCGAGGTCCAGCCGGCGCACCGACGCGCGGGTGCCGATCTCGCGGGCGACCGGCTGCGCCTTGAGCACGTCGCGACACGCGAGGGTCACCGTCGCCCCCGCCCTGCCGAGGGCCAGCGCGGTCGCGCGTCCCAGGCCGGAGTTGGCGCCCGTCACCACGAAGTGGCGGCCCGTCTGGTCGGGGATATCTGCTGCGTTCCATGCACCCACGACCGCGAATCTAGCCGTGCCGGCCCGCGCGCCGGACGCCGAGGTGGCCGGGGCGTCTGCAGCGGAGGTCACAGTGTGGTCAAACCCGATGATTGGTCATGACAATATGTGACAGCATGTTCGGCATGATCGAAGACGGCACCGTGCCGAAGCACGAGCAGCTCCGCGTCATCCTGGAGGCCCGCTGCCGTGACGACCTCGCGCCCGGCGACATGCTGCCGAGCGAACGGCAGCTGTGCCTCGACTACGGGGTCAGCCGGATCACGGTGCGAGAGGCCCTGGGCCAGATGGTGTCCGACGGACACCTGGTGCGGATCCGGGGGAAGGGCACGTTCGTGGCCGAGCGTCACGCGCGCTCGCGGCTGCACCTCGCATCGTTCCATGAGGACATGCGCAGGCTCGGCCGCAACCCCACCACGGTCGTCCTGCAGACCGAGCTGCGCGTACCGACACCGTCGACCACCGCCGCGCTGGCACTGCGTGCGAACGAGAAGGCGTACCACGTCAAGCGGCTGCGGCTGGCCGACGGGAACCCCATCTCCATCGATGATGCCTGGTACACCGCGGCACTGGTCCCCAACCTGGACAGGTACGACCTGTCGCAGTCGATCTACCAGCTGCTGAAGGTGCGGTATCACCGCCCCATCGACCACGCCGAGCAGACGATCAGCGCCGAGGCGGCCGACAAGGACAAGTCGACGCTGCTGCGGGTCCCCAAGGGGGCCCCGCTACTCGCGTTCGACCGGATCTCGTACGCCGGCGAGCATCGGATCGAGCACTGCTGGTCGTGGTACCGGTCGGACATGTACCAGGTGCAGATGACGGTCACCGACCCCGGCTGACCGCGGTCAAGCGCGGAACAGCACCTCACCGGCGGCGACGAGCCGCTCCGCCGGGTCGGGCACCGCGCCCGGCGCCGAGTCCATCAGCACCACGGGACACACTGCGCTCAGGCCGCGCGCGCGGACCGCGGCCGGGTCGAAGTCGATCAGCGGGTCGCCGGCCCGCACCACGGCCCGCTCGGTGGTGCGCGGGGTGAGCCCCTCGCCCCGCAGCCCGACGGTGTCGATGCCCACGTGCACCAGCACGGCCACCCCGCCCGCGCCGAGCACGACAACGGCGTGTGGGTGCAGTTTGAGCACCGTCCCGTCGAGCGGGGCGCCGACGGTGACCGCGCCCTCTCCCGTCGGTTCGATCGCGACGCCGGAGCCCACGAGCTGCCCCGCGAACACCGGGTCCGGGACGGCCGAGAGCGGGATCAGGCGCCCGGCGAGCGGTGCCAACACATCCGCGCGATCGGTCACAGGAGGCGCCCGGCGGTCACAGTAGGTCCCGAACATCCTCCGCGAGCGCGTCGGCCGTGGGGCCCACCACGACCTGGACTGCGGAGCCGGACACCATGACCCCGTGCGACAGCTTCTTGAGCGCGCCCTGGTCCACCCCGGTCGGATCCGCAACCTCGCAGCGCAGTCGGGTGATGCAGCCCTCCACCTCGAGGATGTTCTTCGCGCCTCCGAGTCCCGCGACGATGTCCTCCGCCTTGCCCATACCCGTGAACTCCCTTCGCCGAACGCCCTGCACCGGAACGCTACTGGTAATAACCTGCACGCACAGCGTTGCCAGCGAACAGGAGTCGAAATGAGCCCCTCCGCCGGGTCCGGTATATCAGCACGGCGGCTGGATATCTCCGGTCTCCAGAAACTCGGACGGTCGCTGATGCTACCGATCGCCGTCCTACCCGCGGCGGGTCTGCTGTTGCGACTGGGCCAGGACGACATGCTCGGCCGATTCTCGTCGATGAAGACCGCCGCCGCCGTCATCGGAGGCGCGGGCGACGCGGTGATCTCCAACCTGCCGCTGCTGTTCGCCGTCGGCATCGCGATCGGCTGGGCCAAGAAGGCCGACGGCTCCACGGCGCTCGCCGCGCTGGTCGGCTACCTCGCGTTCCAGGCGGTCGAGAAGGCGATGTCGCCGGTGGTGCTGACCGGCGAGGTGGATCAGAACGGCGCCCAGACTCAGGTCGACTTCGGGGTCCTCGGCGGCATCGTCATCGGCCTGATGTCCGCGACGCTGTGGCAGCGGTACCACCGCACGACGCTGCCCGACTACATCGGCTTCTTCAGCGGCCGCCGGCTCATCCCGATCCTCACCGCCGTGGGTGCGATCGCGGCTGGGGTCGTGATGTCGTTCGTCTACCCCGCCTTCAACTGGGTCCTCACGCGTCTGGGTAGCTGGGTCTCGCACAACGAGGTGGTGGGTGGCGGCGTGTTCGGCGTGGCCAACCGCCTGCTGCTGCCACTCGGCCTGCACCACATCATCAACTCGGTCGTCTGGTTCATCATCGGCGACTACCGGTCCGGCGGCCAGATCTACCACGGGGACATCGCGCGCTTCCTCCACGGCGACCCCACCGCGGGCACCTTCATGACCGGCTTCTTCCCGATCATGATGTTCGGGCTGCCCGGCGCCGCCCTCGCGATCTACCGGTGTGCCAAGCCCGAGAACCGCCGCGTCGTCGGCGGCGTCATGCTGTCGGTGGCGCTCACCAGCTTCTTCACCGGCATCACCGAGCCGCTCGAGTTCTCGTTCGTGTTCGTCGCGTGGCCGCTACTCCTGCTGCACGCGCTGCTCACCGGCACATCGCTGATGCTGTGCAACGCACTCGGGATCCACGACGGCTTCACGTTCTCGGCGGGCTTCATCGACTACGTCGTCAACTTCGGGAAATCGGCCGAGATGCACGGCGGTACCAACCCGATCTGGCTGATCCCTATCGGACTCGGATACTCGGTGGTCTACTTCTTCTCGTTCAGCTTCATCATCCGCCGGTGGAACCTGAAGACCAGCGGCCGCGAGGACGACGAGATCGAGGAGGCCACCACGCCATGACCGAGCCGATGATCCTGCGCGGCACGGTGGTCACCCGCGACGGGCTGATCGCCGACGGCGTCGTCTCCGTCTCGGGCGAGTTCATCGACTGGGTGGGTCCCACAGCCGCCTTCCCGGGCGGGGGTGCCGACGGTGCCGGTGCGAACCCGGCGGTGCCGCCACCGTCGGACTCGGTGCTGGTGCCGGGCATGGTCGACGTGCACTGCCACGGCGGCGGGGGCTACGGCTTCCCCGACTCCCCCGCCGACGGTGCCCGCTACGCCGCCCGGCATCACCTCCGGCGGGGAACCACCACGCTGCTCGCCTCGCTGGTCTCCGCGTCGCCGGAGAGGCTGCTGGAGCGGATCGCGATGCTGTCACCGCTGGTCGACGACGGCACTGTCGCCGGGCTGCACCTCGAGGGACCGTTCCTGGCTACCGAGTGCTGCGGCGCGCAGGACCCGCGGTTCATCATCGACGGCGACCCCGAGCTCCTGGCCCGGCTGCTGGCGGCGGGCGGCGGGCGCATCCGGTCGATGACGGTGGCGCCCGAGACCCCGCACTTCGCGGAGCTCGCGATGGCGCTGACGGCCGCCGGCGCCGTGGTGTCCGTGGGCCACACCGCCGGCGACTTCGACACCGTCACGGCCGGGATCGCCGGGGCCGGTGGACCGGTCAGCATCACGCACCTGTTCAACGGGATGAAGCCCATGCACCACCGCGACCCCGGGGCGGTCGCGGCGTCGCTCGCCGCCGCGTCCCGCGGCGCGGCGGTGGCCGAGCTGATCGGAGACGGCGTGCACCTGGCCGCGGGCACCGTCGCCCTCGTGCTCGCCGCCGCGGGCGCCGACCACACCGCCTTCGTCTCCGACGCCATGCAGGCCGCAGGCATGCCGGATGGGCAGTACCGGCTGGGCCCGCTCGACGTGACGGTGGGCGGTGGCGTGGCGCGGCTGACCACCGAGGACGGCTCGCCCGGCGCTATCGCCGGCGGCACGTCGTCGGTGCTGGACGTCTTCGCGCGGGCGGTGCGGCTGTCCGGGGCGAGCCTGGTGGAGGCAGCCCGGGCTGGAGCGACCACCCCCGCCCGGTTGCTGGGGCTGACCGATCGAGGCGCGCTGGCCGCCGGCCTGCGGGCGGACGTACTCGAGCTGGATCCGGATCTCACGCTGCGCCAAGTGATCCGCGGCGGGACGCCGGTCGAGTAGACCGCGCTTCGCACGTGCAGGCCGCGTAGTGTTCGCGGGCATGGAGGAACCGACGCTCGACGACATCCGCGCCGCCGCCGCCCGCCTCGCCGGGGTCGCGCATCGGACCCCGGTCCTGAGCAGCCGCCGCGTCGACGAAGCCGTGGGCGCGTCGCTGTTCTTCAAGTGCGAGAACTTTCAGCGCGCAGGCGCTTTCAAGTTCCGCGGCGCGTACAACGCGGTCGCCTCGCTGCCCGACGATGTGCGTTCGCGCGGCGTCGTGACGTTCAGCTCCGGCAATCACGCGCAGGCACTGGCACTCGCGGCCCGGCTGCACGGGGTTCCCGCGACGATCGTGATGCCCAGCGATGCACCGGCGGCGAAGCGAGCCGCAACAGAAGGCTACGGAGCGCGGGTCGTCGAGTACGACAGGTACACGCAGGACCGCGCGGCGATCGCGCGAGACCTGGCGGAATCCGCTGGGGCCGCCGTGGTCCCACCGTTCGACCACCCCGCGGTGATGGCCGGGCAGGGCACCGCTGCGCTCGAGTTGCTGGAGGAGACCGGCCCGTTGGATCTGCTGTTCTGCCCGCTCGGCGGCGGCGGGTTGCTGTCGGGAACGCTGCTGGCGGTGCACGGGACATCGCCCAGCACAAGGGTTTACGGTGTGGAGCCCACGGCGGGTGACGACGGCCGGCGATCGCTCGTTGCGGGCCGCATAGTCACGATCGAGACGCCGCGCACCATCGCCGACGGTGCCCAGACCCCCGCGCTCGGCGCACTCACCTTCCCAGTGATCGCGCGCCTCGCGGCGGGGGTAGTGACCGCCACCGACGACGAATTGATCGTGGGCGTGCGGGATTTCGCCCTCACCCTGAAGGCTGTGATCGAACCCACCGGTGCGCTCGGCTTCGCCGCAGCCCGCCGCGAGGCGGCGGGATCGGGCCTGCGGGTCGGGGTCATCGTGTCCGGCGGCAACATCGACCCCACGCGCCTCGCCGCGTATCTACAGTGAGCCCGGTGCAGCGAGTCCCTGCAGCTGGGTCGATGCAGCTGGGTCGATGCAGCTGGGTCGATGCAGCTGGGCCACGCGCACTAGGCCCGGCGCAGAGCCCTGCGCCGGCCTAACGTTCGTCCGACCCACGCGGCCCGCGCCGTCAGAAGGGCGGTGGTCCGTCCGCCTCGTTCGGTGGCTCGGCATCGGGCTGACGCGGCCTCGGCGGCGGGGGTGGTGGTTCTCGGAAGTTCCGCTCGGCGGCTTCGCATTGCCAGACCCAGCGGATGCGGTCCCACTCGTAGTCATCGAGGTCGTCGCAGTACTCGGCGATGGCGTGGTCGTAGATCCGCTTCTGTTCCTCGTACTCCGTGAGGCGATACTGTTCCGCGGCCCGCTGCTCGGCCTCGTGGATCAGTCGGGCGTTCTCGTTGACCTGGTGCCGCTGCCGGCGAAGCCGTTCGGCCCGCTGGCTGCGCGGGGCGGATGCGGAGGGTTGCCCGTCGGCCGACGCGGGGGCCGCCCACGCCACATCGACCTGAGCGAACAGGTCGGGGAAGAGCGCCCGGACGACGGCGCCGGTGTCGCTGGTGAATCTCCGTCCGGTAGGGTCGGTCCAGTCGATGACCCCGGGGTGACCGGGGCGGGCAGTGCACGCCCAGTTGCCGAATGTCTTGAGCCGGTGATGTGCCGGGCAGAGCGGCTGCAGGTTCGAAGCGGCGGTCCGCCCGCCGACCGCGGGTTCGAGGTGGTCGTAGGCGATGCGGTGATCGATCTCGCACGCGGTGGCCGGGCGTGTACAACCAGGGAACACGCAGGTGGGGAACATGATTCGCACCAGGCGAGCCAGTGACGCGGACGGTCGGTACCCGACCGCAGCGGGCTTCGCGGACGTGAACGGTTCCGCCGCAGCAGGGTCCGTAGCATCTGCCGGTGCGGTGTCTGATGTAGTCGCGAGGGGCGCCGTCGCCTCGCGGTTCCACACCTCCGCACAGCCGGACACGACTTCGCCATCGGACACCGTCTGGCCGTCCAGCACTGCATCATCGTCCAGCACTGCATCATCGTCCAGCACTGCATCATCGTCGAGCACTGCATCATCGTCGAGCACTGCATCATCGTCGAGCACCGCCGCGTCGGTTGGCGCGGCCTGCGCGGCAAGGGCCTCGAATGCTGCGTCGAGGGTCTCTGCCGCCTCGGCATCGCCGTCTGAGACGATCGTCCCGTGTCCGAGGGGTGCATCCTCGGCGTGTTCGTCGGCTGCAGCAACGGGATCGGCCGCGGCGTCCGGCACACTCTCCGAGCCGGTCTCGCCGGGCACGGTGACCGGCCGCAGGCGCGCATCCGGCCGGGCGGCGAGGTCCCGGACATGTCCGGCGGAGATCACCCCATGACCCGCCAGATACCCCGGTTCCTCCCCGGTGCCAGCCACCGTGGACGCGGAAGCGACGACCAGGATCTCCACGATCGTGTCCAACCCCGCCCCGCCGCCGCGACGCCGCTCCCGCAGCGTGCAGTCCGCCAGCGGGCACTGGCAGCCCAGGGTCGAATAGCCCTCCAGCACCGCCATCAGAGCGTCCGCCCACAGCTGATCCCGGGTCCGCGGATCCTCGCGGCAGACGGTGCCGGCGAGCTTCTCCAACCGTCCGTGCACCTCCCGCGCCTCACTCGCGGTCAAATGGGCGTTCACCCAGGCCATCCCATCGAGGTCGGGGGTGAACTCCACCCTGCGGTCCAGCTTCGCCGTCTCGTGCTGCTGCTCCACCCCATCCAGATCGATCCGGTGCACCAACTGATCGCACAGGTCGATCAATTGCCCCTTGGAGAAGATCCGTTCCGGTTCCGCCTCCAACTCCCCGGCGAGCAGCGCATCGAAGCGGGCGACCTGCTCGACGTCGAGGATCCGAGACCGGTGCAAGATCAGCTCCACCCGGTAGTACGGGATCACCGCCAACCCGGCCAGAGCGAACACTCGCGGCAGGCGTTCAACGAGGGCCACGGCGGTGTCGATCTGCGCCCGCGCCGCGAACGTCGACACCCGCAGCCGGACCGCGATAGCCGCGTACATGTCGGCCTCCCGCACCGCCAACCCCCGACGCTTCCGCAGACCTTCGGCAGCCGTGGACTGGGGTGCGGAGAGGACCTCTTGTTCGATCCGCCCATACATCTCCTGATACAGCACATACAGGGCGACGATCCGGTGTCCCCATCCCAGAGCTTCGCCGACCACCCGCGCACGCAGCACATCCCCGGCGTCCGCCACGTCCCCCGCGGGAGCCAGAGCCGGGTCTGGCACCAGATGCGGTGCGAGGTGTTCGATCAGCTTCATAGGATCCACATTATCGTTCGATACGTGGCCCAGTCTGAAAAGTCACTGAGAATGTATGTTCGAATCGTCCGACGGACGCGATCACCCGCTCAGTAAAGTTGCTGCCGCTCGTACGCCTCGCCGTAGTAGCGATCGAGTTCCTCGAGCGAGTCTTCGGGACGCTCCAGCGCCTTCGCGATCACCGCACGCCGGGGCACGGCGTCACCGTCCCACCCGTCGGGGTCCCATGCCCGCGACCGCAGGAATGCCTTGCTGCAGTGGAAGAACACCTCGTCGATCGCGATCTCCGTGATCAACTGCGGCAGCCGGCCGTCCACCGCGAAGCGCTCGGCGTACGGCGCATCCGACAGGATCGTGGCGGTGCCGTTGATCCGCAGTGTGTCGCCACGCCCGGGTATCACGAACTCGACCGCGATATGGCTGTCCTGCAACATGTTCCGGAAGCCGTCGACACGACGGTTACCGGGGCGGTCGGGGAGCGCCACGGTGACGGGGTCCAGCACCAGGACCGAACCCGCAGGATCACCCTTCGGCGAGACGTCGAGGTTCCCCTCGGCGTCGGAGGTCGCCACGAAGTACAGCCGCGCTGCGGCGAGCCATTCGACGTGAACATCCGTCAGCTCGCGCCGGACCTTGTCCCTGACCCGGGGCACCGGATCGGAGACGATGGCGCGCAACTGGTCGAGCGTGGTCACCTCGGTCCGCCGGTGTGTCATGCGCCCACGGTAGGTGTCCGGCCCCGCCGCCGCCACCCGGTTATCCACTCGCCGCCGCCCCGTCGAGCGGATCGAGTATGCGGCGCAGGAACTCCCGCGTCCGTGGCTGCTTCGGCGCCCCGATCACCTCCGCCGGCGTCCCGGACTCGAGCACCACGCCGCCGTCCACGAACAGCACCTGGTCGGCCACCTGCCGGGCGAAGGCGATCTCGTGGGTCACCACGACCATCGTCCAGCCCTCCGCGGCGAGATCCTTCATCACCGAGAGGACGTCGCCCACCAGCTCCGGGTCGAGCGCCGAGGTCGGTTCGTCGAACAGCACCACCTTGGGCCGCAGCGCCAGCGCCCGGGCGATCCCGACGCGCTGCTGCTGCCCGCCCGACAACTCGTGCGGATACCGATCCGCGTGTTGGGCGAGCCCCACCCGGCCGAGCAGCTCGCGCGCGTGCTCCTCCGCCTCCGCGGCGGGCGTGCGCTGCACGACTATCGGGCCCTCGGTGACGTTCCGCAGCACGGTCAGATGCGGGAACAGGTTGTGCGATTGGAACACCATGGCGCTCTGCGATCGGAATCGCGCCAGCTCTGATCGGCCGGGGGCACGCGCCCCGAAGTCGACGGTGACGTCGCCGACGGTCACGGTGCCCGCGTCCGGCGTCTCCAGTGCATTCAGGGAGCGCAGCACCGTCGTCTTCCCGGAGCCGGACGGTCCGATGACCACCGTCACCGACCCCTCCGGCACGCGGAACTCGACTCCGCGCAGTACCACGGTGTCGCCGAACGACTTCCGCAGCCCGTTCACCACCACCAGATCACCGGCCGTGCCGCCGTCCGTATCCGCGCTCACCGTGCCACGTACCTCTCCAGTCGGGTCTCGAGCCGGCCCTGCACCAGCGAGAGCAGTTGGCAGATCACGAAGTAGTAGATCGCCGCCACCACGTACATCGCGAAGAAGTCGAACGTGGGGGCCGCGGCGATCTGCGCCTGCCGCAGCAGCTCGGTCACCAGGATGGTCGATGCCAGCGAGGTGTCCTTCACCAGCGAGATCAGCGTGTTGGCGAGCGGCGGGGTGGCGGTACGCGCAGCCTGCGGAAGGATGATGCGCCGCAACGACGTCCGGTAGTCCATACCGATGGTCGTGGCGGCCTCCCACTGCCCCTTGGGCACACCGCCGATCGAGGCCCGGATGATCTCGGCGGCGTAGCCGCCCACGTTGAGCGAGAACGCGATCGCCGCCGCGGGGAACGGGTTGATCACGATGTGCAGCCCGGGCAGCGCGTAGAAGATGATGAACAACTGGACCAACAGCGGCGTGCCGCGGATCACCGAGATGTACGCCCGGGCCAGGCCGCTGAGCAGCCGATTACCGGAGATGCGGGCCAATGCGACCAGCAGTGCGATCACCAGTCCCACCGCGAAGCTGATGATCGTGAGCGGGATGGTGTATTGCCCGGTGGCTCGTAACAGGGGAACAAGGTTGCGCCGCACCAGGTCCCACTTGCTCTCGGGCTTCACGGTAACCGCCGTCGCGCCGAAGTACTTGTCGTAGATCCGCTGGGCGGTGCCGTCGGCCTTGATCTCCGCGAGTGCCCGGTCGACCTCGGGCATCAGGCCGGACCCCTTGCGCGCCGCGAACGCGGACTGCCCCTTGTCGGGCGTGTCGCCCGCGATCTTGACCTTCGCGCCGGGATTGACCTTGAGGAAGTTGCGCACCACCAGACCGTCGTTGATGATCACGTCGACGCGCCCCTGGGCCAACAGGTTCGCCGCGTCGGTGAAGCTGTCGACGCCCACGATCTGCGCCCCCGCCTGCCGCGCGTCGTCGCCCCAGTTGCTGGTCAGGCTCTCGGCGGCCCGCTTGCCGCGGATATCGGCGAGCGAGTGGATGGAGTTCTCGTCCGAGCGCACGACGATCGAGCCGGTGGTGTCGATGTACGGGTCCGACAGGTCGTACTGTGCCTTCCGAGCGTCCGTTATCGTTACCTCGTTGGCCACCAGGTCGAACCGACCCGCGGCCAGCGCCGCGAACATGGAGTCCCACGGGGTCTCGACGAACTGCACACGGAGATGCAACTTGTCGGCCACGGCGGAGATCATGTCCACGTCGTACCCGGTGAGCTTCCCCGACTGGTCGTGGTAGCTGTAGACCTGGTACACCCCCTCGGTGCCCACCCGGAGCACGCCCGGAACGGGCAGCACCGGTGCGGCCTTCGGGTCGGCGAGCGCGGGCGCAGGCATGCCGATCGCCACGATGAGCAGGGCGACGACGGCGACCAGCAGGCCCCGCAGCCCCCTCACGTCCGGGCCTCCGGCCGCGCCCCGACGGGCACGCCTGCCAGCGTCGGGAACGGGGCGAGCGCCTCGAACTGGTACGCGGCGTCGAGCAGCGTCGCCTCGTCGCCGAATCCTCCCCACAGCTGCACGGAACCCGGTAGACCGCAGGGCATCTCCGTGTGCGGCAGGGATACAGCCGGAGCTCCCGAGAGGTTGTTGACGGGCGTGAAGCCGACGTAGTCCACGAGCCTGGCGAGCAACTCGTCGAACGGCTGGTCCGGGCGGTACTCGCCGAGCAGCGGCGGCGGTGTCGAGAGGACCGGGCTGAGCAACAGGTCGTAGGTGCCCAGCTGCTCGGCGTAGATCCGTGGCGTGTTGCGCAACCGCGCGACGGCGGGGCCCACGCGCCACGAGCTGCGCTTGAGCAGGCCGAGCAACCCGGTGGTGAACGGATCGAGGTCCGCGGGTCGGAAGTCGCGGCCGTGCGTCGCCTTCGACGCAGCCACCAGCGCCCCGGCGAGCGCCGCCCAGTACAGGGTGAAGTCCTCGATGAGTCGCGGATCGATCTGCAGATCAACGGGTTCCACGGTGTGGCCGGCGCCCGCGAACACCTGCGCCGCCGACTCGACGACCGCACGCACCTGCGGGTCCACGTCCCGGCCGCGGACGTCCCGGACCACGAGACCGATGCGCAGCCGACGCCCCGACGGACCGCGCACCAATCCAATCGGTGCGAGTCCCGCTGCCGGAGAGTAGGATTCGGCAGCGGCGAGATAGTGCGCGGTGTCCCGCACGGTGCGGGTGAGCACCCCCTCGGTCACCAGGTTGACGGGCAACTGCCGCGTGCCCGGCGCGTCCTGCATGCGCCCGCGCGACGGCTTCAGCCCCACCAGCCCGGCACACGCGGCCGGGATCCGGAGGGACCCGCCACCGTCGTTCCCGTGCGCGAGCGGCACCACGCCGGCGGCGACGAGGGCCGCGGCGCCTCCCGACGAGCCGCCGACCGACCGCTCGGGGTCCCACGGGTTCCGCGTGGCCGGGATCCCGGACGCGGATGCGTATTCCGTGCTCGCCGTGAGCCCGAACTCCGGCATCGTCGACTTGCCCAACGGCGTGAAGCCCTGCGCCAGGAGTTGACGCGCGGGGGCACTCGTCCGCCGGCTCGGCCGGTCGGCGAACGCCGCCGAACCGTAGCGCGTGGGCATGCCCGCCACGTCTGTGTTGTCCTTGACGTACGTCGGCACGCCCGCGAACAGCCCACCGGCGGCGGGCGCGGCCTCGTCGTAGCCGTCGTACGCGACGGCTTGTAGGCCGGCGAGGGTGTCGGCCCGTGCCAGGGCGGCGCGCGCCAGCTCGCGCGGGTGGACGGCGCCGGTGCGTACGGCCTCAGCGAGTCCGAGTGCGTCCGACTCACCGAGGGCGTCGTCCGTGAAGGCATGAGTGCGCATGGTGTCGTTCCTAGCATCCCGGGGTGCCGGCGCACACCATTCCGATCTTTCTTCAACCTGCGGGTTGAATGGCAAGGCCGACCGGTGTAGCGTTCGTATTCAATAGATCAGTTGAATACGAACGGTTCGAACGGCGGACCGGTCGAATACTGCCGAACACTCGGTGATCGAAGGGAGACACCACGGACCTGTTGTCCCGGGCGTTCGCCGCCCTCGCCGACCCGACGCGGCGCGATATCGTCGCGCGACTCTCGGTGGGCGACGCGACGCTCAGCCAGCTCGCCGAGCACTACGACGTGAGCATCCAGGCCGTGTCCAAACACCTTTCGGTCCTCGAGAAGGCGGGGCTGATCAGCCGTAGCCGACGAGCACAGACCCGGCCGGCGCACCTCGAGGCCGCGAAACTCGGCGAACTGACCACCTGGATCGAGCACTACCAGCGGCGCGCAGAGGAGCGGTACTCGCGTCTCGACGCGCTACTCGCAGAACTGAACGAGACTCCACGACCACCCCGACGAACACAGAAGGATCAGGCATGAACACCTACACCCGGGCCGTCGTCGCCGCCGACCCCGACATCCCCGCCATCAGCATCACCCGCGACTTCGCCGCCACCCCGGCGCAGCTCGTGCGCGCGCACACGGACCCCGACCTGTACCGGAAGTGGGTCGGGCCCGACGATCTCGAGACCACCATCGACTACTGGGACGCACGTACCGGTGGCAGCTGGCGCTTCGTCCAGACCCGTGGCGGCGACACGTTCGGCTTCCACGGTTGTTTCCACGAGGTCTCGGACACCCGCCTGGTCCAGACGTTCACGTGGGAGGGCCAGCCCGACGGCGTCTCGCTCGACACGCTGACGTTCGAGGACCTCGGCGACGGGCGCACGCGCCTGCACGGCCGCAGCCTCGTCGACGGCTTCGCGGTGCGTGACGCGATCCTCGCGAGCGGGATGGAGCGCGGGATGACCGAGGGTTACGCCAAGCTCGACCGGCTGCTCGCGGACGGAACCGTCGGAGCCGCAACGACGTCCCGATAGCCGCGCGGACCGCCGGAGATCCGCAGCGTGCCGCCGGTGACGGTCACGGTGCGCACCCCGTCGAACGCCTGCCGGAACTGTGCCCCGGCGTCCCGACGGATGCAGGCCATCATGGTGGAGATCAACGGCCCGAACGTGATCCACGCCTCGGTCGCGCCCTGCGGGGTCACGTGTCGGTCGGCGACGCGCGCATCGCCGCCGATACCGTTGCACCCGTCGTCGCCCGACGACGTCCCCTGCTGCGTGAGGGTGATGTGCGCGAGCGCGCCGCGGTACCGCGTGGGCGCCGTGCGCGCGAAGCCGCTCGCCTCGAAGCGCCATCGGGTGCCCACCAGGGGCGGGTTCGCGTGCGACGGTGTCGCGCCGGCTATCCGGGAGCCGCAGCCCCCGCGCGCCCGAGCCGCAGCATCGAGATCAACTCGGCGTAGGGACCGATGATGTAGGCGACGTCGCCGGCATCGAACTGGCTGTCACGCCGCGGGTTCCGCTCCAGATCGCCGGCGGCGTGGTCGATCGCCACCACCCGGGTGGCGGGCGAGAGCTCCCGCAGCCGCACGCCGTCGAGGCCGCCGCCGGACTCGATGGTCACCGCCCCCACCATGAACGAGTCCTGCCACACCGTGAACGTGCCCAGCACGTCCAGGCCCAGCGCCGCGCCGATGAACCACGGCGCCGCGAGCTCCACCGTCGAACGCACGTTGCGGAACCCGAAGCGCTTGGCCACGAGTCGGCCCAGCGGCAGGTCGAACATCCGCAGCACCACCGGCACCGAGGGATGTCCGGCACCGTCGTCCCAGCGATCGCCGAGCAACTCGCGTACCACCAGCCCGACCTCGATGTTGGCCATCTCGCTGGACGTGAGGATCGCTACCGCGGCGGCCCGCTCCAGCCCGGCCGCCAGTAGCGTGTCGCGCTGCGTCCCGTCCCCGAACACCACAGCCACGCCCAGCTTCTCGGCCGCGTCGAGGTTTCGGTGTTCGCGCTCCAGCTCGATCGCGACCACCTCGTGGCCCTGCGCCACCAGTTCGGCGGCGACACGGATGCCCACCTCACCCAGGCCGACCAGGAGGATCTGGCCCCTCATCATCCGCGCGCGACGACGCCCCACCGAATGCGCGAGCCGCCGACTGACCAGCAGGTCGGATACGAACGCCACGAGCACCGCTGTGTTGGTCACGCCGCACACCATGAGGAAGATCGCGTACAGCCGCAGCAGCGGGGGCTGCCCCAGGAAGCTGAAGTCGCCGTACCCCACGGTCGCGATGGTCTCCGCCGAGAAGTACAGGGCGTCCAGGAAACTCATGCCGGGGCGACTGTAGGTGTAGCGCAGCAGGATCATCGATGTCAGCACCAACGCCGCCATCACCGCCACCGCACGGAAGAAGTTCGGGTCGACGTCGTCGAGCAACTGCGCGACGCCCACGCGCAGGCGCACGAACGGGTGTCGGCGCCGATGCGGCCGGGACCTGTCGGGCGCCATCAGCTCCGATACCGCGAGACCCCGCGCCGCCAGTTCGGCGGGGGTGCCGATCACCGCAGCCCAGTCTCCGGGGCCGACGGCCGTGTCCCGCGGCGGACACGGCACGGCGGTCCCGGCATACGGGTTGTCGACTCCGCTGACCACCGCGATCGGTCCGAGATCACCGTAGAACTCGCGAAGGGTGCCGGGCTGCGTGACCTCGTCGGTGGCCACCACGAGGTCGAGGCCCGGCACCTCGACAGGATGCATCGCCCGGCGCAGGCAGTCCTCGACCACAGACGGTGCCGCGAGGTCCGCCACGGCGAGCACCGCGCCGGGCCCGTTGTCGACGGCGACGGCGTCGCGGACCACGGGGTTCGCCAGCCGCGCCACGACGCGGACATCGGACCGCAGTCGGCGCGCGACCAGCGCCGTCTCGAGATTCACCACGTCGGACGGGTCGACGCACACCACCGAGGCCGCGGCCGCGATACCGGCGTCGGTCAGCGCTGTGGCGCCGCTCGCGCCGCGCACCAGGTAGCGGATGCCCCACCCGTCGAGGACGGCCTCGGCGCGCGCGTCGTGCTCATGCAACACCACGACCACGGCCTCGCCGAACCCGTGCAACTGCTCCACGATCCGCAGGCCCAACAGGTCCATGCCGCACAGGATGGTGTGCCCACTCACCTGCGCCGGCGCGTCCATGCGCCCATCGTCGCACCCACCGGGCGCGTCTGCCCGCTCACCACGCGGCAACGTGCGTCGCCCTCAGGCGGTCACCTTGTGCTTGTCCAGCCAGTTCCGTGCGATGGTCTGCGCGGACTGCTTGTCCGTGGTGCTGCTGGTGTTCATCGCGATGAGGTCGTCGGTGGTGAGGATCGACTGCAGCTTGTCCAGCACGGCGGTGACCTTGGCGGAGGCCTTCTTCCGCGCCAGTAGCGGCACGATGTTCTGCGCCAGGATCATGTGCTGCGGATCCGCGAGGGTCACGAAGCCGTTCTGCTTGATCGCCGGCGTCGTCGAGAAGATGTCCGCGACCTGGACCTGCCCGTCGATCAGTGCCTTGACGGTGATGGGGCCGCCGCCGTCGTTGATGGGCACCAGCGTGGCGTCGAGTCCGTACTTGGACTTCAGGCCGGGCAATCCGTAGGGCCGCGTGCTGAACTCGGGCGGCGCGCCCACCTTGATCGGGATCTTCAAGCCGGCCAGCTGGGCCAGGCTGGTCACGTGGTGGGTGTCGCTGAACTCCTTGGTCACGTTCAACGAATCCGCATCCTCCGCCGCGGCCTTGTCGAGCACCGTCAGCCCGGACGGAACCGCCTTCGTGAGCGCGCTGTACACCTCGTCGGACGACTGAGCGGTGGCCTTGGCGTCGAAGTACTGCAGCAGGTTGCCGGTGTACTCGGGCACGGCGTCGATCGAGCCGTCCTTCAGCGCGGCGATGTACGCGTCGCGCGCACCGATGCCCGGCTTCACCGTTGCCTTGATCCCGTTGTCCTGCAGGGCGTCGGCGTAGAGATAGCCGAGGATCTCGCTCTCGGCGAAATTCGCCGTGCCGACGGTGACGGTGTCGCTCGCGGAGGTGGACGCGCCGCTGCTATCGAGCGGGTTTCTCGACCCGCATCCGGCCAGGACGACGGTCGCGGCGGCGATTCCGGCCGCCGCGGCCACGAGGTTCTTGGGGAGGGTCACGACAGACGGTCCTTTCACACTGCGAGAGAGGCGGATCCAGAGCGCTGCCGCAACCGTACCCCGGTCGGGGTGACGCGGCGTTGAATGAAGGCGACCACGCCGTCGATCACCAGGGCGAGCACGATCACGATCACCGAACCGCCCAGCATCTGTGCATAATCGCGGGTGGCCAGCCCGTCGATGAGGAACCGCCCCAAGCCGCCGACCGGCAGGAACGCGGCGGCGGTCCAGGTCGCGATCACCTGCAGCGACGCCGCCCGGATCCCCCCGACCAGCAGCGGCAGGGCCAGGGGCAGCTCGACCCGCCACACCACCTGCCACTCGGTGAACCCGCTGGCGCGCGCCGCATCCACCGTCGTCGGATCGACGGCCTCCACGCCGGAGTACGCGCCGGCCAGGACAGGCGGCAGGGCCATGATCACCAACGCGATCATCGGTGCCAGGATGCCGATCCCGACCGCCAGCGCGAGCACCGCCAGTAGGCCCAACGTCGGCAGGGCGCGCAGCGCGCCGGTGAACGGCACGATGACGCCGCCGCGCCGGTAGTGGCCGATCGCGATGCCGATCGGGAGTGCGATCGCCGCCGCGATGACGACGGTGACGGCGGAGTACTCGAGGTGCTGGGCGATCCGAGTGGCGATGCCGGTGGCGCCCCGCCACTGGGCGGGATCGGTCAGCCAGTGCAGCGTGCTGCTCAAGGAGTTCACGGCGTGACCGCCGCCCGCGTCGCCGCGGCGTCCCGCCTCTGGCGCAGCCACCTGCCGCCGAGTCGCCCGCTGTTGCCGGACCTGCGCGCCCACGGCATCAGCCACCAGCCGAGCAGCACCAGGATCTGATCGAGGAACAGGGCGATCACGACGGTGCCGACGATGCCCACCCAGATCTCGGTCGGGAAGTCGCGCTGGTAGCCGTCGATGAAGAAGTACCCGAACGAGTTCACGCCGATCAGCGAGCCCACGGTGACCAGGCTGACGGTGCTCACCGCGACCACCCGGATCCCCGCCAGCAGGACCGGCCCTGCCACGGGGATCTCGACCCCCCAGAACCGCCGCCATCCGCCGTATCCGACCGCCACCGCCGACAGCGTGATCCCACCGTCGACGGCGGCGAACGCGTCGGCCGCCGAACGCACCATCAGCGCCACCGCGTAGATGGTCAGGGCGACTACGACATTGACCGGCGACAGGATCTTGGTGCCCAACAGCGACGGCAGCACCACGAACAGCGGCAGCGACGGGATCGCATACAGCACACCGGTTATCGACAGCAGGACACCTCGGGACAGCCGCCGCCGGTTGGCCACCCAGCCGATCGGCACGGCCACGACGGTACCGATCACGATCGGGATCACGCTCAGCCAGACGTGAGCGAGCCCGTATGTGGCGATCTGGCCCCAGTTCTCGCCGACCCAGTTCACCGCAGCACGCTCCGGGGCCGCCCGGCATCGATGAACTCGGCCACGAAATCGTCCGCGGGAGCGTCGAGGACCTCCTGCGGGGTCCCGTGCTGGGCGAGCACTCCGCCCGGTTTGAGGATCGCGACCTGGTCGCCGACCAGGAAAGCCTCGTCGATGTCGTGCGTGACGAACACGATCGTCTTGCCGAGTTCGGCCTGCAGGCGCATCAATTCGTCCTGCAGCTCGCGCCGCACCACGGGGTCGACGGCGCCGAACGGCTCGTCCATCAGCAGGATGTTCGGGTCCGACGCCAGGGCCCGGGCGACGCCGACCCGCTGCTGCTGGCCGCCGGAGAGCTGGTGGGGGTAGCGGCGGGCGATCGAGGCGTCCAGCCCTACCCGGGTCAACAGCTCGATCCCCGCCTCCCGCGCGCGACGGGCCGGGACCCCGTTGAGCACCGGCACCGTCGCCACGTTGTCGATCACCGTGCGGTGCGGTAGCAGGCCTCCCTGCTGCATCACGTATCCGATGGACCGGCGCAACGCGACCGCGTTCCGGTCGCGGATGTCCTGACCGTCGATCGTGACCCGGCCGCCGCTCGGCTCCACCATCCGGTTGATCATCCGCAGCAGGGTCGTCTTGCCCGACCCGGACGAGCCGACGAACACCGTCGTCGTATGCGAGGGCACCGTCAGAGAGAAGGCGTCGACGGCGATCGTCCCGTCCGGGTACACCTTGGACACCACATCGAACTCGATCACGCGCGCCTCCACAGGTCGTCGTCCGAACCACCCTACGCAGAGCGCGCGCCGCCGCCACCCGACCGGCCGACACGGATCGAAGTGGTCGAAAACCTACAGCTCGAGCAGCAGCACGTCGTCGATGCAGGCGATCGAGCCGACGGTGAATCGCCGCTCGCCCACGATGTCGAAGCCGGACTTGGCGTAGAACCGCTTCGCTCGGGCGTTGCCGCGGTTGGTACCGAGGAACGCCGCGCGGCAACGGTCCGCGCGGGCACCGTCGAGCACCGCGGCCATCAGCCCGGCGGCCACGCCCGCGCCGTGCTGCGCGGCGTCGACGTAGATCTTGGAGATGTACGCCGTGTGCCGCGCCGCCCACCGTCCCGGCGCCTCCGATCGGATGCCATGCAGCACAAGGGCGTAGCCGTCGGGATGGGTAGCCGTACCCGAGAGGTAGACGTGTGCGGCGGGATCGTCGAGGTGGTCGGCGAACACCGATGGGGACAGGTGGACGTCGACGAACGCGGCGATGTCGGACGGCGGCAGCTCGGCCGGGCACGCGAGCGGGAACGTGCGGGCGGCGAGCGCCGCCAACACGGCCGGGTCCACGTCCCCGAGGTGCACCCGCCGTACCCGTTCCTGTGCCCGATCGCTCACGCGGCCAGTCTGTCACTGCGCTCCTCCGCAGCAGGACCCTGCCACCGGCGCGAGCCCCACTATTCGGACGGCGGCGCTGTCAGGGCCCGGTTACGGGGACGCTCCCGGTCCCCGGCTCGGGGAGCAGCATGGCAAGCACTACCGCGGCGACCGGCACGACGCACAACGCCGTCAGGACCGCGCCGGGCCCGTGCGCATCGGCCAGTGCGCCGAACAGCGGCGTGAACAGGCCGCCGATGCTCACCGCGAGCCCCAGCGTCACCCCGGCGGCCGTGCCCGGTCGGCTGGGCAGGTAGTCCTGCCCGAGCTTGACCAGCACCGCGAACGGGATGTTGACGGCGATGCCGGCCAGGGCCGCCAGCGCCAGCGCCGCGTGCGCGTCCGGGACACAGCGCAGCAGAACCAGAGCGGGGATCGCGAGGACGCTGCCGATCCGGATCGTGCGCACCGAGCCCCAGCGGTCGCCGAGCCGGCCGCCGGTCAGGGTGCCCACGACGCCCCCGATCAGGAACGCGGCCAGCGCGACGCCGCCGAGGGACTGCGAGCCGCCGAGATCGCGGATCCAGTACAGCGCGATGAACGTGTTGACGCCGAAGAACACGGTGGACCGCACCACCTCGAGCGCGGTCAGCAGCGAGAAGGGCAGCCAGCGGTCGCGGCCGGTGACATGCACGCCGCCGGCGTGCTGTGCTCCCCGGCGGCGCTCCTGCTGCCACAGCACGAAGCCGATGATCGCCGCGGGCGGGATGAACACCGCCGTGCCCGCCAGGCCCAGTCCCACCAGTGCCGGCGTGACCAGCGCCGGTGCGAGGAAGAACCCCACGCTGCCGCCCGCCGCGAACAGGCTCATCGCCGATGCGCTTCCGCCCGCGTCTCGTCGCGCTCCGCGGCCGGCCGCGGGGTGGAACGCCGCCACACCCAGCCCGGACACGAGCAGCAGCAGCCACACCAGCCAGTACTGCTGCGCCAGCCCGGCCAGACCTGCGCCGACGCCCGCCACCGTCACACCCAGCGGCGTGAGCCAGGGCAGTCGACGGCGGTCGGCGAGGATGCCGAAGAGCGGCTGCGGGAGGGAGCTGCCGAGCGTAGCGGCCATCGTCAGGCCCGACGCCGCCACGTAGCTGTAGTGCCGCTCGAGCACGAAGAACGGCACCGCGGCCGGGATCAACCCCTGGTAGAAATCGTCGACGGCGTGCGCCGTCATCCACACCCACATGCGCCGCAACGCGGAGGGTTCCGGCCCCGCGGCACTCTGGGCCACACCATCCTCAGCCACATCGGCATCCGAGCTTGTCACATCGATCCTCCTGTCGATCAAGTGGATTCGACGCTACGGCGGCTCGCGACCTGCCGACTTCCGGTATTCTGCCCTCTTATGTCGGATATCGGCCAGTGGCACCCGCAGCCCACCGCGTCGCAGACGCGCGCCGCCGGTGAGCACATCGAGCGGCACTACCACGACGAGCACCAGGTCGCCTACACGAGCAGCGGGGCCACCGCGGTGACCACGGCGCGGGGCACGTGGATCGCGCCGCGGGATCGCGCGGTGTGGATCCCCGCGTGCACGTGGCACGAGCACCGGTTCCACGGTCCCGCCCGGTTCCACTGTGTGGCATTCGATCCCGCGGTGCACAGCCTCGACTCCGACGGACCCACGGTGATGACGGTGACGCCGCTGCTGCGCGAGCTGATCGTCGCGTGCTCGGACCCCGTCGGCCTGGGCGCCGACGAGGCCGAGCGGTTGCGCACCGTCCTCGTGGACCAGCTGCGCCGGCGGCCGCGCGAACCGCTGAGCGTGGCGGAGCCCAGCGACCCGCGGCTGATCCAGGCGCGGGACGAGATCGTTGCCGACCTCTCACAGCCCGTCGGTATCAAGCGGCTCGCCGCGCGCTGCGCCACCAGCGAGCGAACGCTCAGTCGCCTGATCCGCGCCGAGCTGGGCATGAGCTATCCGCAGTGGCGCGCGCAACTGCGGTTGCATCAGGCCCTGATCCTGCTGGTCGAGGGCGAGTCCGTGACCACCACCGCCGTCCGCTGCGGCTGGCCGACGCCGAGCGCGTTCATCGACGCCTTCCGCGGCACCTATGGCCGCACCCCCGGCTCGTACGCCGAATCCCCCGCTTAACCCACGAACTGCCCTGCACCCCATCATGTTTTCTCAATCCCACGGGCACGGATGGGCTAGCGGACATCCAGCGGGCGGGAGGTCACCGGATGGGCGGGAAGCATCGCCTTCGATTCGGCATCGGTGGGATCCAGCGGACGACCGGCAGCCTCGTCCAGCATCGATACAGTGTCACTTTCCAGCGGAAGCTGCTTTTCGGACCGCCGTAGATCCCTGCTCCCGCCCGAGCATGCCGTCGGCATTGTCGCCGATCCACGCCAGGAGAGGCAGCATCCGGTCCATCAGCTCCCGCCCGAGCGGAGTGAGGCTGTACTCGACGTGCGGAGGCACCGCCGGGAACGACTCCCGGTGCACCAGACCGTCTCCCGCCAGCGTCCGGAGGGTCGAGGCGAGCATCTTCTCACTGATGCCGGTGACCTCGCGCCGCAGCTCGCCCCACCGCAGCGTGCCGTCGGAGAGGCTCGCGAGCACCAGGACGCCCCACTTGCTCATGACGTGGTCCAGGATCACGCGGGTGCCGCATCCCTCGTCGAACAATTCGGGCTGATCCCCCTTGATCCGCGCAAAACTTACCTTCATGTAGGTATCTTACTTCAAAGTGGGTACCCCTCGAATGGAATGCACCGCGGCGTCCTCCGGTTGAGCCGGATGATCACACTACGAAGGGAAGCCCATGACCATCCTCGTCACCGGTGCGACCGGCAAGCTCGGACGCCTCGTCATCGATAGCCTCCTCGAGCACGGCGCGGAGCCGCGCAGTATCGTCGCCGGGGCACGGGACACCGCGAAGGCCGCCGACCTCGCCGAGCGCGGCGTGCGCGTGGTCCCGCTCGACTACGGCGACGCCGCCACCGTCGGCGCCGCGCTCGAGGGCGTCGACTCGGTGCTGCTGATCTCCGGATCCGAGGTCGGCAGTCGAATCGCGCAGCACCAGGCCGTGATCGACGCAGCCAAGGCGGCGGGCGTGTCCAAGTTCGTCTACACGAGCGCACCGAAGGCCACGACCACCGACCTCGTCCTCGCCCCCGAGCACAAGGCCACGGAGGAGGCGATCGCCGCGGCCGGACTGCCCGCGGTGATCCTGCGCAACAACTGGTACACCGAGAATTACGCCGACCAGGCGCGCAAATCCGAGACCGGGGTGATCGTCGCGAGCGCCGGCGAGGGGCGAGTCGCGTCGGCGAGCCGCAAGGACTACGCGGACGCCGCCGCGGTCGTTCTGCTCGAGGACGGGCATATCGGGTCGGTGTACGAGCTGGGCGGCGACATCGCCTGGAACTTCCACGACCTCGCCGCCGCGATCGCCGAGATCTCCGGGCGCCCGGTCGAGTACCGCTCCCTGACCACCGAGGAGCACGCCGCAGCGCTCCAGGCGGCCGGACTCGACGCGGGGACGATCGGCTTCGTGACGACCCTCGACGCCGACATCCGTGACGGCGCACTCGCCGACACCGACGGCACACTCGCCCGCCTCATCGGCCGCCCGACGACCCCGCTCGTCGACGGCCTGCGCGCGCTCATCTGAGCCCGGGGCGGCAACGACGCCGAGAGCCGGTAGGACTACCGGACAGCAAGGAAGGCACCATGTCGAGACTCGATCGATACCGGGCGTTCAGCGATACACAGGAGGGTGGGAACCCTGCCGGCGTGGTCCTGGACGCACGCGACCTGGCAGACGAGGACATGCAGCGGATCGCTGCCGACGTCGGCTACAGCGAGTCCGCGTTCCTCACCACGCCGATCACGGAGCGTGCACCGATCCGCGTGCGCTACTTCTCTCCTGAAGGCGAGGTCGACTTCTGCGGGCACGCGACCATCGCGACTGCGGTCGCATTGGGAGAAACGTACGGGCCGGGCTCCTACACGCTGACATCGAATGCGGGTGTCATCGACATCAGTTCACGCAGGGACGAATCGGGCACCGTCGGCACGCTCGACAGTCCAGCAGTCGATTGTCTCCCGCTCGATGGCGTGCTGCTCGACCAGCTGCTCGCTGCTCTGCGCTGGACTCACGCCGACCTCGACCCCACCTACCCGCCGGCTGTCGGATTCGGTGGGAACAAGCACCCCGTGCTGGTGCTGCGGGACCTCGAACGCCTGGGACACCTCGACTACGACTTCGCAGCGCTGCAACAGCTGTGTCGTGCCCAGACCTGGATCACGATCCAGGCCGTCGTGCCGACCAGTCCCGCTCACTGGCGGGCCCGTGACCCCTTCGCCTGGGGCGGAGTCGTCGAAGATCCCGCCACCGGCGCTGCGGCCGCCGCGCTCGTCGGCTACCTCCGTGCGCACCGTCGTCTGGCCGCCGAGGAGACCATCGTGATCACGCAGGGGGTGGAGATGGGCCGGCCCAGCACGATCCACGCCACTCTCCACGAAGACCTCGCCCGCATCAGCGGCCACGCCACGCGGATCACTCGGGGCTGAGCCGTACCCGCACCCCTGCGCCGCCCCACTCAGTGCGCGCGTCGAGCCACGAGTCATGCAGCGCAACGTCCGGTGCCACCAACTCGATATCCCTGATGCCGATCATCCTTTACGCACCTCGACGGAGATCTGCGCCGGTCGCCTGATCCAATCCGGCGGCACGCGTCCGTTGTCCGGGCGCCGGTAGTCGCCGTTCCCGCCGACGCAGAGGCTCGGCGTAGTGTCCGCGCCCGCGGCCCGACACAAGCCGAGCCGACACCATCAGGGGCCTATACACCACCCGTGCCGCCAGATGTCCCAGTCGATCCCTCGCTGCCCACGATCCGGGTGTCCGAGGCCCGTCACCGGGCGGCGGCGCTGGCACTGCTGATGGTGATTCCCGTACAACATACGCGTTGCGAGACAGCTGATATCCAGCGCTTGACGACTATCGCCCACCGCTCGCCGCGCGGCATCGCGCCCTCAGCCCTCGAACCCACCGCCGGTCACCAGTAGCTGCCCCGACACGTAGTCGGCCTCGGGGTAGGTGAGCATGACGACCGAGCCCGCAGCCTCCTCGGGCGTGCCCGAACGTCCCAGTGGAATGCCCGATTTCAATGCCTCGAGGACCGCGGGGTTGACGCCTACCTTGATCTCGCGTCCCTCGATATCGATCGTGGCGTCGCCGTCCGCCGACACCTCCGTCAGGCGCGTCAGGATGAAGCCGAACGCGACGCAGTTGACGTTGACGTTGTACCGGCCCCACTCCTTGGCCAGGGTCTTGGTCAGCCCGATGACCCCCGCCTTGGCGGCCGAGTAGTTGGCCTGCCCGGCATTGCCGAACACCCCTGCGACCGAGGAGATGTTGACCACCTTGCGGTGCACCGCACGCCCCTCGGCCTTCTCCGCCTTCGCAGCGGCGCTGATCACTGGCTGCGCGGCGCGGAGGATGTCGAACGGCGCCTTCAGGTGGAGGTCGACGATCGCGCGCCACTGATCGTCGGTCATCTTCTGGATGACCGCGTCCCAGGTGTATCCGGCGTTGTTGATGATGATGTCGACACCGCCGAATTCGTCGACCGCAGTCTGCACGAACCTCTCGGCGAACCCGTCCTCGACGACGCTGCCGGGCACCGCGACGGCCTCGCCGCCCAGCGCACGGACTTCGTCGACGACCGCATGCGCCGGCTCCGAGTCGAGGTCGTTGACCACGACGCGCGCGCCCTCTGAGGCGAGCTTGAGCGCGATGGCCCGGCCGATTCCTCGGCCGGCTCCGGTCACGAGAGATGATTTGCCGTCGAGCTTTCCCATGTTTTCTTCTCCTCGAGATATGTGGGTCGTGTTCGGTTCTCAGTGCGAAGCCGAATGGGACGGGCGCGTCATTCGACGACGACCGCCTCGCCGAGCAGGGTGACGGTGCCGTCGGCGAGCGCTACGGACAGGTCGAGGGTCGCGCGGCGCTCGCCGTCGATCTCGTCGACCTCGCGGGCCGTCGCCCGACACGTGGGCCGGCCGTGGACCGGGGTGATCGCCGCGAACCTGACCCGGTACGACCGCAGCCGTTCGACTGGGAAGTTGTCGGTGAGCAATCTCGCCAAGTAGGCCATCGACAGCATGCCGTGGGCGAAGACGTCATCGAGACCAGCCGACTTCGCGACGTCGATGTCGATGTGGATCGGGTTCAGATCGCCGGACGCCCCGGCGAACAGTGCCAGCGTGGTGCGGGAGATGGGCGGAACGACCAACTCGTCGAGCTCCGCTCCGGCTTCGAGCGCACTGTACTTCGCCTGCTCAGTCATCACTGCACCCCCGCCAGCCGCCGCACGACCAGTGTGTTGCGCAACGTGACCACCGGCTCCCCCACGTGATCGACGATCGGTGAATCGGTCACAAGGAACTGCAACGCCCCGGCCTTCTTCTCGTAGACATCGGTGATCACAGACGACGACGTGAGCTGGTCACCGGCGTGCGCAGTCCTGTGGTATTCGAATTCCTGCTCGCCGTGCAGCACGGTCCGCAGGTCCACGCCCAGGTCGGCGAGGTAGGAGAACGAATCGGGCACCTCCAGTTCGACCCCGAAGTAGAACGTCGGGGGCACCGGAAGATCGGGGTGCCCGGCGCGGCGCGCAGCGTCGACGTCGGTGAACACCGGGTCCTGTTGACCTGTGGCCAGGGCGAACAGGCGCAGCCGGCTGCGGGTGATGAGCAGCGTGCCTCCGGGCCTGCTGCTGCCGATGAGGTCCTTGGTCAGCGTCATCAGCCGTCGACCTTCCGGTACATGGTCACGACGCACGCCCCGCCGAGGCCCAGGTTGTGCTGCAGTGCAGAGGTCACGCCGTCCACCTGCCGGGCCTCTGCCTCGCCGCGCAGCTGCCAGACGAGCTCCGCGCACTGCGCCAGCCCCGTCGCACCGAGCGGGTGTCCCTTGGAGATGAGTCCGCCGGACGGGTTCGTCACCACCCGACCGCCGTAGGTGTTGTCACCGTCGAGCACGAACTTCTCGGCCGTGCCCTCGGGCGTGAGGCCGAGGGCCTCGTAGGTCAGGAACTCGTTCGTGGTGAAGCAGTCGTGCAGCTCGGCGACTCGAACGTCCTCGGGCCCGATACCGCTCTTCTCGTAGACGTCGACCGCCGCGGCTGCCGCCATGTCGTACCCGATCAGGCGCTTCATGTCGCCCTCGAAGGTGCTCTGGAAGTCCGTCGTCATGGCCTGCGCAGCGATCCGCACGCCGGAGCGGAGTCCGTGCTTACGCGCATACTCCTGCGACACGATCACAGCCGCCGCCGCGCCGCACGTGGGCGGACAGCATTGGAACCGGGTGAGCGGACCGTAGATGTGGGGCGAGGCGATCACCTCGTCGAAGGTCAGCGGAGCCCGGAAGACCGCGAACGGGTTGTTCGCCGCGTGCTTACGGGACTTGACCGTGATGTGCGCGAACACCGCCGGGTCGATGCCGTGCTCTTCGACGTACCGCTGGCCCGCCGCACCGAAGAAGGTCGCCGCGTTCGGCACTGAGGGATCGGGCCTGCCGAAGTACTCATCGCGAACCCTCTCGAAGTTCTCGAGCGCCGCAGGGCTGTCCGTGAACACCTGCTGGATCGCACCCGGCAGCATCTGCTCGAAGCCGAGGGCCAACGCCACGTCGACCGCGCCGCTCTCTACCGCCTGACGTGCCAGGTACAGCGCCGACGATCCCGTCGAGCAGTTGTTGTTGACGTTCACCACCGGGATTCCGGTACCACCCAACCGGTACAGCGCCTTCTGGCCCGAGGTCGAGTCACCGAAGACGTACCCGACGTATGCCTGCTGGATCGCGCCGTAGTCGACACCCGCATCGGCCAGCGCGCGGCGCGCCGCCTCCGCGCCCATCACGTCGTAATCGTCGCTCTTCCCGGGCTTGGTGAACGGGATCATGCCGACCCCTGCCACCACTACTTCATCGGACATCGTTCTCTCCGTCTTTATCGATTTCGGTTCTATTCATCGGTTTTCGGGCGCGGCGTCAGGCGGTCGTCCCCGAAGCGGTCGACCACCGCGGGACACCGTCGACGGTGCGTGGCGGCCGCGGCTCGGCGCACGGGGTGCGGGAGAACCGCGGCGCCGGACTCGGTTGGTCGACGCCGTCGATCCGGGTGAAGATCCCACGGGCGCTCATGTGCGGATGGGTGAGCGCCTCGGAGTAGGTCAGGACCGGCGTGACACACGCGTCCGAGCCGTCGAAGGCCTCCGCCCACTCCGCCATCGGCCTCGACGCGAAGGCTGCGGTCAAGGTGGCGCGCAGCTCGTCGTGCCGGTCCTCGTCGTCCTGCGCGGGCAGCCCCGCCGGATCGAGTCCGAGTCGCTCCAGCATGAGGGCGAAGAATTGCGGCTCGATGCATCCCACCGCCATACTCCGCCCGTCGGCACACAGGTAGGTGTCGTAGTAGGGCTTGGACCCGTCGAGGAGGTTCGATCCCCGCTGATCACTCCACTCACCCGCGCCGCGCAGCGACCACATCAGAGTGGAGAGCAGGCTGGCGCCGTCGCACATCGCCGCGTCCACGACCTGCCCGCGGCCCGAGCGCTCGCGCTCGAGCAGCGCCGACACCACACCGAGCAGGAGGAACATGGTGCCGCCCCCATAGTCCGCCACCATGTTGAGTGGCGGAACTGGGCGCTCACCCGCCCGGCCGATGTTCTCCAGGATGCCGGTCAGCGACAGGTAGTTGATGTCGTGGCCGGCGGTGTCGGCGAGCGGCCCTTCCTGGCCCCACCCCGTCATCCGGGCGTACACCAGCCGGGGATTGCGCCGTGCGCACTCGTCAGGGCCCACGCCGAGCCGCTCCGCGACCCCGGGACGGAATCCCTCCACCAGCACGTCTGCGTCGGCCACCAGGTCGAGCACTCGGGAGACATCCTCCGGATCTTTGAGATTCGCAGTGAACAGCCGCCTGCCGCGCAGCGTCTGGTCCGCGTGTCCGGCAGCGGATCCCGCGCGCTCCACCCGGATCACCTCGGCTCCGAGATCCGCCAGGATCATGCAGGCCAGCGGCCCCGGACCGATGCCCGCGAGCTCCACGACCCGAACGCCGTCCAAAGGTCCCGCCATCATTCCTCCTCGTCTCGTTCGGCCGCTGTTCCCGCTGCCGTCCGGAAAGCCCTCTTCGATGCCTCTGCCAGTCCGCCGATCACCTGGGCCCGCGCCTCGGCCTCGAGATGCTCGTTCAGCCCGGTCGACCCGCCGGCGTTGATCAGCTCCTTGCTGACCCGCACGCCGTACCAGGGATAGGAGGCGAGCCGCCGCCCGTAGGCGAGTGCACCCGCCAGCGGGTCCGCGCTCACCTCGGTCGCCAGGCCGTACTCGACCGCGGTCCGCGCGTCGATCACCCCGGCGTCGTAGAAGATCCGGTTCGCCCGTCCGGCGCCGACGATCCGCGGCAGGAACCAGGACAGTCCCAGATCGCCCACCGTCATCCCGAGCTTCAGGAAGGGTGCGGAGAAGCGCGCCTCCGGGCCGATGAAGCGCACATCGCTGGCCGCGGCGAAGGCGAAGCCGGCGCCGATCGCCCACCCGTGCACCGCCGCGATGATGGGTTGCGGGATCGAACGCATCGCTCGCACCACCTCGACCCCGTCCCGCAACCACGCCTCGCAGTCCAGCGCCGGGTCCTCGCTCGCCGGGTCGTACAGCCCCGCCCTCACGTCCAGGCCGGCGCAGAAGGCCCTGCCCTCGCCTGCCAGCACCACTGCCCGGACGTCGTCACGATCCGACACGTCCAAAAGCGCCCTCCGCAGCTGCCGCAGCAGCGTCACCCGGAGCGCGTTGAGCTGCGCCGGACGGGCCAGCATGACGAGCGCGACACCGTCGGCGATCTCGACCCGGATGTCCTGCTCCCCGGTGACCGGTACGGCCGTACCAGCGGTCACCTCAAGCCCCGACCCGGTCGGGCCAGTACTTCACTTTGAGCCGGCGCTTGAACAGCTTGCCCGAGTCCTCGCGGGGCAGTCGCTCATCGAAGACGACGACCTTGGGCACCTTGTAGCTCGCCAGGTTCTCCCGGACGTGCCGGCGCACGTCGTCCTCGGACAGAACAGCGCCCGGTACCAGCTCGACGTGCGCGGCGAGCGCCTCGCCCATGCGCTCGTCCGGGATGCCGAACACCGCGACGTCCGCGACACCATCGAGCCCGAGCAGGCAGGATTCGATCTCGGCGGGGTAGATGTTCACGCCGCCCGAGATCACCATGTCGTTGAGCCTGTCCGACAGGTAGAGGAAGCCGTCCTCGTCCACGTGCCCGACGTCGCCGACGGTGACGAAGCCTTCGCCGGCGTCGATCTCCCGCCGCTTGGCGTCGTTGCCCAGGTAGGTGAACTCCGGCCAGAAGGACGTGGCGCGCCCGTAGATGATCCCGGTCTCGCCGGTGGGGACCTCTTCGAGGTCCGGGGTCAGGATCTTGATCGCACAGTCGGGACACGGTTTCCCTACGGTGCCGGGATGCGCCAACCAGTCCTCGGAGCCGCACTCGACCCAGGAACCGCCCTCCGACCCGCCGTAGTACTCCCACACGATGGGACCGACCCAGTCGATCATCGCCCGCTTGACCTCCGGCGGGCAGGGCGCCGCGGCATGCACGATGGCCTTCAGCGACGACAGGTCGTAGGACGCGCGCACCTCTCCGGGCAGTTGCAGCAGACGGACGAACATGGTGGGGACCATCTGCACCGTGTCGACCCGACTCTCCTGGACCAGGCGGAGGAACTCCTCGGGATCGAACTTCGGCATGATGATCATGTTCATCCCGAGTGCCGCGGCGAAGGTCACATTGACGTTGGGCGCTGTGTGGTACAGCGGGGCGGGCAGGATGCAGGTCCACTCCGGATCGAGGTGGATCAGCTCCTTGATGAAGGTGAGCAACCCCGCCGTCTGATCCCGTCGGACCGGTTCCCGGACGATCCCCTTGGCCAGGCCCGTGGTGCCGGAGGTATAGATGACGCCCATCGGCGGGGCTTCGGTGCTCACCTCGGCCGGATCGAAGGCGGCGATCAGCTCGTGTAACACCGGGTACCGGCCGGTGAGCGGGACCTCGCCGAGGCCGTAGGCGGTGCGCACCTCGTCCGGCACCTGCGCCTCGACGATCTGCAGCCCGTCGGGCGCCTGCTCCTCGACGCCGTCGATCAGGTCGGTGTGCACGACCGCGACCTTCACACCCGAGTCGCCCAGGAGATGCTCGAGGTCGGCACCGGTCCAGTGCCAGTTGACGGGGACGGGAATCGCACCGATCGGGGTCGCGGCCAGGTTGACCTCGACGAAGCCGATCTCGTTGCGCATGACGATCGCGTAGCGGTCCCCGTGTTCGATGCCGAGCGATCGGAGTGCAGCCCCGAACCGGGCGGCGTTCTGCTTGACCTCGGCGAGCGTCTTCTCTCGTTGTCCGGACCGGACGAACGATTCATTCATCGTGACTACAGCCTTTCGACGTTGTTCTACAGCGATCGAGCGATCAGGTCCTTCATGATTTCGTTGGCGCCGCCGTAGATCTTCTGGATCCGGGCGTCCTGATACATGCGCGCGATCGGGTATTCGCGCATGTACCCGTAACCGCCGTGAAGTTGCAGGCACTCGTCGATGAGCCGCACCTGCTGGTCGGTCAGCCACCATTTGGCCATCGCCGCGGTGGCCGCATCGAGCCGTCCGCCGAGGTGCCGCTCGATGCACGAGTCGAGGAAGACGCGGGCGATGTGCGCGTGGGTAGCTGCCTCGGCGAGAACGAACTTCGAGTTCTGGAAATCGAACAGGCACTGCCCGAACGCCTTGCGCGCCTTGGTGTACTCGACGGTCTCCCGGATCGCCGTCTCCATACCGGCCACCGCGGTGACCGCGACCAGCAGGCGCTCCCGCGCGAGCTGCGTCATCAGCTGACCGAACCCCTTACCCGGGATTCCACCCAGGACGCAGTCGCTCGGCACACGGACGCCGGAGAAGGACAGCTCGGAGGTGTCGGCACCGAGCTGCCCCACCTTGTCCAGGATCCTGCCGCGCTGGAATCCGGGGGCGTCGCGCACATCGACGAGGACCAGCGAGATCCCCTTCGAGCGCGCGGTGGGATCGGTCTTGGCGACGACGACGATCAGGTCGGCGTTGTACCCGTTGGAGATGAAGGTCTTCGCGCCGTCGATCACCAGCTCGTCGCCATCGGCGACCGCCTTCGTCTTCACCGCCTGCAGGTCCGAGCCCGTGCCCGGCTCGGTCATGGCGATCGCCGCGACGACCTCTCCGGTGGCCATCAGCGGGAGCCACTGCTGCTTCTGCTCCTCGGTTCCGTACGCGAGCAGGTAGTGGGCGACGATGCCGCTGTGCACCATGTTCCCCCAGGTGGTGTCGCCCGCTGCGCCCTGCGCCTCGTTGATGGCGAACTCGTGCGCCATCGTGCCGCCTCCGCCGCCGTACTCCTCTGGAATGGAGCAGCACAGCAGTCCGAGATCACCCGCCTTCCGCCACACCGCGCGGTCGAGGTGCTTCTGGCCTTCCCACTTCTCCCGATGAGCAGTGACCTCGGACTCGACGAACCGGGTGGTGGTGTCGAGGACCGCCAGAACCGAATCGTCCTTCCAGGACGAGACGTAGCCGCCGTTCATACATACTCCCATCTATCTGAATCTAGATATACTTATTTGACTAAATAGCTGGGTGCTTGCGGTATATAGCGTCGTATAAGGTAGATCTATCATTACTCTAGATTCACTTCGTGTCAAGGTCCACAGTCGGGGCCGCCGCGGAGGAGCTTCGTAACGGCGGGTCAGGACGGCGCCGATCGCAGCGGCGGCCGGAACGATCACCGGCGGCACCACTGGAAGTGGTCGAGTGGGACGTCAGGCGGACGGGCCGCCGGAGGGAGATCCGTCGAGCAGGATCGCGAGCACGAGATGCCGGAGGTTCTCCTGGAACGAGGCCCGTCGCGCGATCCGGTGATTGCGCTGCAGGTCCGAGACGAGGAACAGAGCGAGTTGCACGCGGACTCGTGCCGCCGGTTCACCGACGTGGGGCAGCGTCGCCTGGAGCAGGGCCACCCATTCGCCGACGTACTCCCGCTGGGCCCCCTTCGTGACCTCTTCGGTGTCGGTCTCGTCGGTCGGGTCCTCGAGCAGACCGACCCAGGACCGGGACAGCACGATGTACGACCCGACCACACGCGCCAGAGCCGCATCCGGGACCGCCGAGGTCGAGAGGGCCTGATCCAGCCCCAGCCACAGCGCGGTGATCGATCGATCGATCACCGCGCGCAGGAGATCCGCCTTGTTCGCGAAATAGGCGTACAGGTTCTGCCCGCTCACCTCGGCAACGGCACCGATATCGGCCATCGAGGTGTCCCGGAAGCCGCGTCGGCCGAACTGGTCGGCGGCGGCCGTCAGCAGCCGCTCACGCATCGACCGAGGGCGCAACAAGGGGCCGTGCGGCTCCTCCGCGTCCCCGGTCGGGATGAGCGCGGCGCTCGTGATCGCGTTCATCGCGGTGCGGACGCCGTCGAGCAGGACCGGAGCCGGCGCATGCATGGCACGCCGCCCAACGGAGGACAACAGCGACAGGAGCGCCCACTGGAGCAACTCCACCTGCCCCTCGTCGACCCCTGGGCACCGTCGACGGAGCGCGGGGGCGAAGGTACCCGCCCAGGACCGGATGCGGGTGCGCAGCTCCCTGCGCGCCTCCTCCGGTAGGTACCTGATCTCGCGGATCCACAGGTCCGACAGATACGGTCGATCGATCACGCGGGAGATCGCGTCCTCGACCACAGCTTCGAATTCGCCGTCCTCGATCGGGGTGTCGAGGTAGGTGAAGCTGTCGGCGACGACCCCGCTGAGCAACGCCGTCTTGTTATCGAAATGGCGGTACAGCGCCCCCGCCGTGATCCCGACGGCTTCTGCGATCTGCGCCATCGTGACGTTCGGGTAGCCGCGCGCTACGAACTTCTCCCGCGCAGCTATCACGATCTGCTGCTTGCGATCACGGGGGCGCCGGCTCCGCACGACCTTCTCGCCCTCCATCACACCCGCACCATGACGAGCCGCGTGACTGGGCGCGGATCGTCTCGGTCTCCGCCGCGATCGATGATCACGGCGTGCCGGGCGGGATCACTCGCATGATCCAGGTCATCCGGGCCGAGACGAGACCCAGGGACAACGCTCCGCCCTATCGCCCCGAGCGTGCAGTCGATGCTCTCCGTCGCCATTCCGAACTCCTTGGCCCCTGGGCTGTGAGGAACTACGCCCGCGTAGACCATCTCACGGGCCGCCGGACAGGTGTCGACTCGGACACCGTTCGCCACGTCCCCACCGGAGTCACCCGGCGACCGGCCGAATGAGGCTCGGACGTGACTTCTCTTCGTATACATCTATGCCCGTATTCCACTATCGGGGCGTCATACGGCATGCCCTCCGATTACATGTCGTTCGCTTGTCGGCTCACGTAGCGTCGGCTCACGTAGCGTCGGCTGCCGCTCGGTCGGCCGCGAACCACGAGCCGGCGCCTCGGGGCCGAGCTCGTGCGGCTCCGTCGGACGGGAGGGGTCCGGAGTGGGTGCGGCGGCCGCGACGGTCACGGGTTACGCATCGAGGGCGGGACCTGCTGGGAGTGGACTGAAACAGCCTGCGAATAGGTGTCACCGCGTCACGCGGCTCACCTCAGCCGACCCGCGCTGAGATATCACCCCGGGCCGGTTCTCGGCGACGTGGTCGACGGACGCCTGAGACTGAGCGACGTTCGGGTCGTCGATCCGGACCTCACCGCCGCCGGTAGTGAACATCGATGCGATGCGCCGGACCGGGGCACGGCCCCGAACACCGCGACGGGGCGGTGTGAGCAACGAGTCGAAGGTGTGGACGTAGCTAATGTGTGGCAATACTGCTGGTTCAGCTGATTCCGGCGATGCCGGACACGTGGGTGTCCAGGTCGGCCAGCAGCCGCTTACCGCGGCCGTCGCCCGAGCCGGGCAGCGGCACCGTGTAGACGTGCCCGGCCAGGTCCGAGACGTACACGGTGCGCGCCTCGATGTCGACGACCAGGCCGATGGCTTCCTCGAACCCGTCGGCGAGGATCTCCGGCTGCCCACCCCGTTCGCCCGAGGCGGGCAGGGGTGCCTGGTTGACCGTGTTGCCGTTCGGCGGCGCGCCACGATCGGTCCAGTAGAGATCGCCGTCGGCGATCTCCAGATCGATCGGTTCAGGCAGATGATCCCAGAGGACCTCGATGTCGCTGCGTGTCCGCGGGGTCTCCCCTGCCGCGAGCCCTACCGGCGCCCGCAGGATCCTCCCGACACCGCCCTTCGCCGGGCCCTTCTGCGTCCAGTACAGGTAGTTCCCGGCGGGGTCGACGGTCACGCCCACGCACTGGTTCTCGATGCCGGGTTCGTTGACCACGAGGTCCTGGCGGTCGGTGCCGTCAAGGCGAGCGCGGCTGACCCGGTGCCCCTCGCGGTCACCCCAGTAGAGCCAGTCGCCGTGCAGGGTGAGCTGCTTGCCGGTGGTGATGTCGCCGGGCGCGGTGAGGTCGCGGCGGTCGGTGCCGTCGATGTTGATCGCGTGGACGCCGCCGTTGCGGGCGCTGTAGTCCAGCGCGGCCTCACCGGTCTGCTTCGGGTCATAGGTGGGCCTGCCCATAGTCGTCCAGTACGCGACCCCGCCGGCGATCTGCAGCCCGTCCGGGGAGGCGCCGGTATCGGCGTAGACCTGCTCGATCTCGCCTGTGGCGATGTCGACGGTGAAGATGCTGTCGGTCGAGATGCCCAAGGCGACCAGCTTGCGGTACATGTCCACTCCTCCCGATGGTGCGGCTAGTCCTGGCCCTGCGCTTGGGCGTCGCTGGCGGCGAGCGCTTCGGTGATGGCGCGGGTTCGGCGGTCGCGGCGCCGCACGTTCGCCTCGTACGCTTCCGGACCAGCCCCGAATGTCGTGTCCACCGCTTCGAGCACCGGGCCGTACGCGGCCGGATCGGGTTCGCCGAGCGAATAGTTCATCTCCGCTCCGACATTCTGCAGCAGGTGCAGCATCCCGTCGGGGCCTCCGCCGAGCTGCATGCTCTCGAACGGGCCGATCGTCGCCCACCGGATACCGAGGGATGCCTTGACCAGTTCATCGAGGTCGCCGGGGCTGATCACACCCTGCTGCACCAGATAGATGGCCTGGTTGTTGAAAGCTCGCTGCAATCGGTTGCCGACGAAGCCGGGGATCTCCTTCTTCAGCCGGATCGGCAGTCTGCCCAGCGACCGGTACACCTCGACGGCTCTGTCGACGATGGCGGGGGCGGTCGCGGCTGAGGGGACCACCTCGACCAGCGGGATCAGTTGCGGCGGGTTGAACGGGTGACCGATCAGGATCCGGTCGGCAGCAGGGTTGCCCTCGGAGAACGACGACGCCAGCAGCGACGACGACGATGACGCGAGGACGACACCGTCGCCGGTCACCGCCGCGAGCGTGGCGAATATCTGCTTCTTGAGCTCGGGACGTTCGGGGCCGTTCTCTTGGACGAAGTCCGCACCCCGCGCGGCCTCGGCGAGATCGCCGAACGCCGTCACCGGCAGACCGGCGAGTTCACTGTCAACGATCTCCTCCAGGTCGGGCCGAGGATCGCTGACCCGCACCTGCCACCCTGCCTCCGCGAACAGCCGCGCCCAAGACAAACCGATGACGCCCGCACCGACGATCGCAGCTGTCGACATGTCCGAACCCCCCATTCCCTCGAGAAGACCTGCACCGCTACCGGCAGGTAGCTTTCGCCACCCTACTTCGGCACCACCCGCGAGATCCGGCACTTGCATGAACGTCGCGCGCCGGACTGCCCGATTCGACGACACTCCGTGAGGGTTGTTCTCCATTGACTTTTCGAGGCCGATTTGCGGAGGCACCAACGGGGCTCGACACGCCCTCCGTACGAAGGTCTGTGTTCAGAGCACTTTTCGGGTGGGGCGGGACGGTCGTGGGGGTGCGCCACTGTGGCGAGCGCAAACCGCGCGGATCCGCCGAGGAGACCGCAAGTGACGGCCCTACCGACCGACCTCATCACCCGCCCTGCGACCGGCCGCCGACTCGGCGGTCTCGGTACCGCGACGTTCCGCGGCTTGTCGACCTGGGCGAGCTGGACGCCCACCCGTCGGCTCCCGCGTACTGGTGTCGGACAGCAGCGTCGGCGCGCGCCTGGAACGCTGCCGTATCGTTCCGACTCGGGTCGCCTGACGAGCCCCGAAGCTGGGTTATAGGCCACAACACGGGCCCGGAGAGCGTCCTCTAGAACGAGAAAACCCGCTGTCACCAGCGGTTTTTCTAGGTGGCCAGAGCCGGGGTCGAGCCCGCAACCTTCCGCTTTTGGGTTGGGTTGAGAGCTTTCGACACGCCGTGATGGTCACTGATCCTGCTGCCCCACAAGACACTCGTGCTGATTACCAGACCGAAAGATTCCGTTGCTTTTCGGCGTGTCGCGGGCACAAATGTCGAATGTCCGATAACTCACGGGCGATCCGCGCTACGCCGCGGCCGCGCGCCGACGGGCGTCGAGCACCCCGGCGCGCACGTAGATCGTGACCTCGATCGCCGCCAGCACGGCGAGGAACAGCCACGCCCACACCGGCACGCCGACCAGAAGGAACACCATGGCGACCAGCGGCAGGATCCCGTAGCTGAGGGGCGGCCGGCGCGGCGTCTTCGTCGTCATGCCGCCATGATGCACCCGCACTCTGACAAGTACCGCTTTCAGAACTGCGTCCGACCGTTTCCCCAGTTCGCCGGTTCGCACCCAGCCTCGCTTACCTGGGTGTTGTCCCCACGCCCCGCAGCGGGCATGACGGCTTGTGCGTCACCTCTACGTCACATCGGGCTATCACGTCGCGAGCATTTCAGTACGTCCGTGCCAGTTAGTTCCGAGCGTGAACCTGCCTACACCCGCGGAATCGGTTCGAGCAGCCGGCGCGGTCGGCGAAACGCCGTGCTGACCGGGTCGTCGCGCAGGACACGCTCGCGTGGCCGGCGTGGCGGATCCACGAGGAGATCGGCGACGTCGGGCAGCTGTCCGCACGACATGCATCTCCGGTCCGGTCCGATGGCGCCACCGCAGTCGGCGTGCCGGTAGCTCCGCCGTTGCAGCTGTTCGACGTAGTACTCGTCGCCCCAGCCGGCCAGCGACCAGAGTATCGGCCAGAGCCGAAGGCCCTTCTCAGTCAACACGTACTCATCGCGGCCTCGGCCACCCTCCGCCTTTACCAGCACCCCTTCGCCGATGAGCAGTGAAAGCCGTTCGGAAAGCACCGCTTTGGGAATACCCAAGTGAGCACAAAAGTCGCTGAATCTGCGGACGCCGTAGAAGGCGTCGCGCACGACCAACAGCGTCCACCGCTCACCGACGATCTCCAACGACCGCGCGATGGGACAACTCTCGGCGACGTATTCACGAGGCAGGGCCACCACCGGATCGTACCCTTGCGGGTTCGTTGACCGAACCATAGACTCGGGCCTCGGAGAGTTCGGTCACTGAACCATAGGAGTCGGATCGGATGACAGTCGGCTATCACCGCCAGCAGCACACCATGACCCGCATCGACATCGACACCGGCGTTCCTTTTGCGCAATTCATCGACGCGCTGGATGAGGCCGCGCCGCCGTCCGACCCGGCGACGCTGGCACGCGTCGTCGAGTCCGGGGGCGACTGGGACGACGTGCGGGCGGCCGTGGCGGAGAACGCGCCGAACGGTCTGATCAGGTACCACAGGATCGACGCCAGCGGATTCCTCGGCCTCGCCGGGCATCACACCCGGGCGATCGAGTACCTGATCGGCAACGCCGTCATTGCCGAGTCGATGTTCCGTCACGACCCCAGGGCCATGTTGTACGCGCCGCTGCGCATGCTGGTCTACAGCGACAGCGACGGCAACGCTGTGTTCACCATGGACCAGCCGGGTCCGGCGTTCGGCAGTCTTGGACCGGCCGAGGTGGCCGCCGTCGGCAAGGATCTCGACCGCAAGGTGGTGAATCTGCTCCGCATCGTCGGCGTGGACGTCGGACCGGCCTTCGACCAACTGTGAAGATGGGGTAACCACCATCCGCGTGGGTGCTGTTCTTCAGGTCGCGCCGGTGGTGGGCTGGTGTCGACGTGCTCCGAGCCTGACCCTTCGACTAATGGGTTGCTGGCGGTCTACGGGTTCCGCCGCGGGGAGATCCTCGCGCTCGGCTGGGATGCCGTCGACTTCGACGCGAACACCATCGGGATCTGCGCGTCGCGGCTCGCGGTATCGGGTGGCAGTGAGACCGGTGCTACGAAGACGAAGACGAGCACCCGGACCCTGCCGACGCCAGCCGACCTGGCTCGCGCATCGAAGGCCGAGCGGAAGCGTCATCGCGAGATGCAGTTGCAACTGGGAACGCTGTGGCCGAACTCCGGTCTCGTCGTCGTCGACGCGCTCGGGAATCCTCCGCACCCGGACACGCTCACTCACGCGTGGCGCGACGCCCTCGTCGATGCGGACCTCCCCACCTCAGACTGCACGACGCACGGCATTCCTGCGCGACGTTGATGCACATGCGAGGGGTCCCGGTCGCGGTCATCGCGGCGTGGTTGGGACACCAGGACGCGGGCTTCACCCTCCGCACCTACGCGCACTCGACCAACGACGCCCTCACCGACGCCGCGGCGGTGCTCAACGCCATCACGACGGCGAAGCCCAAGAAGAGCGCGCGGTGACCCGGCCGTGGGTCACCGGACCGGGTTCGCACCGGGTCAACGGAGCCGAATCCGAAGTGAATGGGTCAACGGCGTCGGGCCCGGAAACAAGAAAACCCCCTGCTACCAGGGGGGTTCATTGTGGCCAGAGCCGGGATCGAACCGGCGACCTTCCGCTTTTCAGGCGGACGCTCGTACCAACTGAGCTACCTGGCCGAACGGTGCCGGCTGTGCCGTAACCGCCGAGTCCTACGACTCGGATTTGCGACCCTGACGGGACTCGAACCCGCGACCTCCGCCGTGACAGGGCGGCGCGCTAACCAACTGCGCCACAGGGCCATATGTAATTATCACGTCTTGCGACGTACCCCCTACGGGATTCGAACCCGCGCTACCGCCTTGAAAGGGCGGCGTCCTAGGCCACTAAACGAAGGGGGCTTGCGAGCACGACCTGGGCCGTTCCCCGCACCGCTTCCGCGTTCCGTTGGGAGCTGGGATAGCTTATGCCACGCCCGTCCGAGTTCCCAAATCGCCAGGTCAGGACCCAAAACCGAGCCAGCAACGTGGCTATCTCGGCTACGCGCTCGCCGAGGGGACGCCGTGGCCGCCGCCGCGGCGGCGGCCACCTACCCGTGCCCCCCGTGGGACTCGAACCCACAACCTACGGATTAAAAGTCCGCAGCTCTGCCAATTGAGCTAGAGGGGCAGCCCACGAAGGGTACCAAGACCGATCTCGTCAGCTGCCTGAGTGCCGCGAGGTCGTCGCCGCTCAGCGAGACGGTGATCGGGTCACCGTCGGTCGGCGTCATCGAGTTCGGCGCAGGTGGTGGATCGTCGGTGAAGCTTCTGCCACCGACGATCCTGCCACCGGCCCGGGCGGACAGGGGCGATCAGTCGTCGCTGCTGCACGACGCGATCGCGAAGCGACCCGTCGCCGTCTTCGTCCCGATCACCGTGCCGTCGACGCTCACCGTGCACCCGGCGAAGTAGCCGCCGGTCTGTATCGACCCGACGACCGGCTGGTACGTCGAGCGAGATGTGAACGACTCTGTGCCCCAGTACCTCCCGTTCGATGCGACCCGCGGGAGGTTGGCGCTCTCGAGCTGCGAGATGTCACCGTCGGCGTTGAACCACGTGAGACCGTTGCCGCCCGGCACGTCCGAGTAGAAGGTGTAGACGACGGTGTCGCCCACGGTGGGATCGTCGGTCGACGCGTAGGACGGCGCCGCGCCACACAGGCCGGCGAGCAGAGCGACGGCGATGGCCGTGATGCGGAAGATGTTCATGATCCTGCTCCAAGATTGTGGTGCCGAAAGGGGGACGACGAGGGGAGCCGGACGGGCCGGCATCCGCCCGGCTCCCTTCGTCTGCGAGAAGTGTGCAGCCACCCTCTGACAGGTTCTTCGCACCGAAATGCCGGGCGAGGAACGACATCGATGTAATTCTCGGTCCCCAGTGTTGGCCGGATCGACCCGCGCCGTTCACCCCGCCGCTCGCGTGCGGGCGTCCGCGCACGCTTGCCTGGCGACCATGCATATCGTGCAGCTGGCCAACTTCTACGGCCCGCGCTCCGGCGGGCTCCGCACCGCCGTCGATCAGCTCGGCGCCGGCTACGTCGCGCACGGGCACCGCGTCACGCTGGTGGTGGCGGGCACGGCGCACGACAGCGACACGCTCGACACGGGCGTGCACCGCATCGTCGTCCCCGGCCGACGCTTCTTCGCGCTCGAGGGCTACCGCGCCGCGAACGCGATCGGGATCCGCCGCCTGCTCCCCCGCCTGACCCCCGACAGCCTCGAGGTCTCGGACCGACTCACGCTGCGCGGGATGGGCCCGTGGGCCAAGGCTCGGGGGATCGGCTCGATCATGATCAGCCACGAGCGCCTCGACCGGATGATCGAGTTGGGCGCACCGAAGGTATTGGCGCACTGGGCATCTGATGTCGCCAACCTCGGCACGGCGCGCAGCTACGACACCGTCGTCGCCGCCACCGCGTTCGCCGGCGAGGAGTTCGCCCGCGTGCGGGCACCCAACGTCGAGACGGTGCCGCTCGGCGTCGACCTCACCACGTTCCGCCCCGACCGGGCCGACCCCACGATCCGCGCACGCTGGGCCGAGGGCGCCGACGTGCTGCTGGTGCAGTCGTGCCGGCTGTCGATGGAGAAGCAGCCCGCGCGCGGCATCGAGGTACTGCGCGCCCTGGGCGCCGACGGTGTCCGGGCTCGCCTCGTCGTGGCCGGTGACGGCGCGATGGCCGAGGAGCTGCACCGCCAGGCGGACGGGCTGCCCGTCACCTTCACCGGCTACCTCGCCGACCGCGAGGCCCTCGCCGGGCTGCTCGCCAGCGCCGACGTGGCGATCTGCCCCGGACCGCACGAGACGTTCGGTCTGTCGGCGATGGAGGCGCTGGCGTCGGGCACCCCGATCGTGGTGTCCCGCAACAGCGCCCTGGCCACCGTCGCCGCGCCCGACTGCGGCCTCCCCGCGGCCGACACCGGCGCCGCATTCGCCGCCGCTGTCTGCGCCCTACTGCGGCGTGGTGGCTACCGGGAGCCCGCCCGCGCTCGCGCCGAGGAATTCACCTGGGACCGCGCGGTCGAACGGATGCTGGAGCTGCACACCGCCACCGCGGAGCGGCGACGGTTCCTGCGCGCCCGAGACGCCCCCGGTCCTATCGTCCTGAGTCCGCGGACGAGAACGGGGACGCCGACGGCGACGCAGACAGGCCGCCGTCGAACAGAGCCGCCAGCCGCCGCATCCCGTCCGGGTTCATGACGGAGCCCGGATCCAACAGCGAGCCCCCTCCGCGGGCCAGACTCATGGCCGCGCCCACAACGGCTCCGACGATCGCGCGCACGGCATCGGGATCGACGGGCCCCGTCGCGTTCTCGAGGACCGAGCGTTCCATCGCAGCGGCCGTCTGCTCGATCTCCTTGGCCTGGGCTGCTCGCAACGAAGGCGAGGACCCGAGCAGGCGGGCACGGTCGAGCTCGGTGGAGCGGGCTTCGTCGTCGAGCTCATCGAACAGATCGGCCCCGCGACGAAGGATCTGCGCGGCCAGGTTCTTCGCGGGATCGAGCGGGCCGATGTTGGCGAGGAACACGGCGTCGTAGTCGTCCTCGACGACGAGGGCCTCCTTCGTGGGGAAGTAGCGGAAGAAGGTGGCCGGCGAGACCTCGGCGGCGGCGGCGATCTGCGCGACCGTGGTCTCGTCGTAACCCTGCTCCCGGAACAGCTCGTACGCCACCTTGCGCAGGGTCACCCGCGTCCGGAGCTTCTTGCGCTCACGCAGTCCGAGCGGCTTCGTCGTGCTCACCTGCTTCGGCGTCTGCTGGGCCACGTGCCGATTGTGCCGGAATCAGCAGGCAGAGTGCCACCAGGACGACCGACACGCCGCAGCCGACGAGAGCCGACATCGCGAGCCCGTGTTGGTAGGCGCCGACTATCCCGGCGACGCTGTCGGGCGCGACGCGGCGCGCGCTCGTGGTCCCGGCGACGACCCCACCCTGCGCGGCGGCGCGCACGGACGCCGGCATGGTCACGCCCACCAGGCGGGCCCCGTACGCCGCCGCGACCGCCGAACCGAGGACCGCCACGCCGAGCGCGCTCGCGATCTGCCGGATCGCCTGCAGCAGAGCCGATCCCGACCCAGCATCCGAATCGTCGAGGTCCATCGTCGCCATCGCCATCGCCATCGGGATCACGCCGCCGAGGCCGAGCCCCAGCAGCACCGACATGATCGCGTACACGCCGTACGAGCCGTCCGCCACGACCGCCTGCACCCCGCACGCGGCGAGCAGCAGGACACACGAGGCCATGGCCACCGTCCGGCGCCCCAACCGGCGCCCGGCCATGTCACTGATCCGCGTGCCGACGATCAGCGCGCCGACGATCGGCAGCAGGCGCAGCCCCACCCCGAGCGCGTCGGCATCGAACGCCGCCGAGAACTCCTGGGAGAGCTGGAATGTGGCACCCGACAGCAGCAGCATGGTCGCGGACGCGAGGACGGTGCCGGCGAGGAACCCGCGCCGGCGCAGTAGTTCCAGCCGAACCAGGGGGTGCGGGGTGGTGAGCTGCCGCCACACGAAGAGCACAAGGAGGGCGACCGCCACGGCGAGCCATCCGACGAATCGCGCGGACGTCCAGCCCCGCTCTCCCGCCTCGGTGAACGCGTACACGAGCGACCCGAATCCGACCACTGACAGCGCCACTCCCGGGATGTCGAGGCGGGCGCCGGGCACGACGGTGCCGCGACTGTCCGGGACCATGAGCCACACGGCGACGGCCCCGACGGCGGCGACGGGCACGTTGATCAGGAAGACGGATCCCCACCAGAAGTGGCGCAACAGCAGCCCGCCCAGGATGGGCCCGAGCGGCAACCCGAGCGCGGACGACGCCATCCACACACCCATCGCGCGCTGCCGCTCGTGCGGGTCCGGGAACAGCCCGGGCAGCACCGCCATCGACAGCGGCATGGCCGCGGCGGCGCACAGACCGAGCAGCGCCCGCCCCACGACCAGCATCGCCGCGCTGCCACTGAAGGCGCACAGCGCGGACGCGGCACCGAATCCGAGGAGCGACAGCGCCAGCAGCCGGGACCGGCCGAGCCGGTCCCCCAGAGCTCCGAACGGGACCATGAACGCACCCAGCACCAGGGGATACACGGTGGTCACCCACTGCAGCTGGCTCGTCGTGGCGCCGAGTTCCCGCGACAGCGACGGCAGCGCCACCGTCAGCACCATCGCATCGAGACCGATCACCAACATCGCCAGGGCCAGCACTCCGAGAGCCGCCCACGGCGACCGGGCTCGGGTTGTCGAGATAGACATGACACCACCTCTTTTATGAGAGTTTGTATCTATTGATATCATCTCTCATTACCGCTGGGTGTCAACCCTCGATCCGACATGGTGGATGCGAACGTGACAGACACCACACTTCGGTCGCCCCGACCGGGGAGGAGGTCACGGGGAACGGCCGCCGCCGGGCCGCGACCGGCCGTGGACCGGCCTGCGGAACGGAGCCCCACGTCGTCGACCGATCGGCGTCAGGTGACCCGGGGAGCCGGACGAGGTCGGGCAGCGTGAACGGCAGGAACGACGGGAACGGCGGGTCGTTCCACGCCCGAAGGTGCGCCGCGACTCCGGATCTCGGCGAGGGGGGCGCGGCATCCGCGGATCGCCCCCACGTGGCGGGTACGTCGAGTGGTCGGCGTCACGCACAACGACGTCCAGCATTCGAGCGATGGTGAGACGAACCTCATACCGCCGATCGGTAACGAACAGATGACCGCTCGACGAAGGCCAGGAGACACGTGCATCCCGACGGCGCCCGCCGCCGAACGAGTCGCATTCGCGACATTCGCAGCATCTGGGAATAAAGCAGGGGTGATCCGGTAAGGATCACCTAGTAGCATCGGGAGGCGACCAATCGCGCGACGGAGGATAAATGCAGCGAACATTGACCCAGCTCGAGATCTTGAGCGAGTTGTCCGGTGTCGCGGAAGCCAACGTCAACCGTCACCTGTCGATGGCGAAGGACTGGAACCCGCACGACTACGTGCCGTGGGACGAGGGGCGCAACTTCGCCACCCTGGGCGGACAGGACTACGACCCGTCCCAGAGTCGGCTGTCCGACGTCGCACGCGCGGCGATGATCACAAACCTCCTCACCGAGGACAACCTCCCCAGCTACCACCGTGAGATCTCCGAGAACTTCTCCATGGATCACGCCTGGGGCCACTGGGTCGGGCGCTGGACGGCCGAGGAGAACCGGCACGGCATCGTCATGCGGGACTACCTGACGGTGACGCGGGCCGTCGACCCCGTGCAGCTCGAAGAGTTCCGGATGATCCACATGGGCAACGGCGTGACCTCCGAGGGCCACGTCGGCGAGCGGATCGGCGACCAGGAGGTCGATCCGTACGCGCGCAGCCTGCTGCATGTCGTCGCATACGTCACCTTCCAGGAGCTGGCGACCCGGGTCAGCCACCGCAACACCGGCAAGGCGTGCAACGACCCCATCGCCGACAAGATGCTGCAGCGCATCGCCGCCGACGAGAACCTGCACATGATCTTCTACCGCAACATCTGCCAGGCGGCGATCGACCTCGCACCCGACCAGGCTCTGCGCGCGATCGCGGACATCCTGCTCAACTTCCAGATGCCCGGCCTCGGCATGCCGGACTTCCGACGCAACGGCGTCCTGATGGCAAAGCACGGCATCTACGACCTGCGCCAGCACCGCGAGGAGGTCGTTATGCCCGTCCTCAAGAAGTGGAAGATCTTCGACCGCAACGACTTCGGCCCCGACGGTGAGAAGGCCCGCGAGGAGCTCGCCGTGTTCGTCGAGGAGCTCGACCACCAGGCGACCCGGTTCGAGGAGATGCGCGACCGCTCCCTGGCCCGCGAGGCCAAGAAGCGCGCCGCGGCGGCCTCCTGAGACCCGCGCACACCCTGTGACCAGGCCCGCGACACGCGCGGGCCCGGTCACAGCTGTTTGAGACGGTTTCGCGAGTCGCGTACCGTGTCCAGATACGACCGAATGGCGTCAAGCATGTCCGGAGGAAGAATGACGACCCGTCACCTGACCCAACTCGAGCTGCTCCAGGAGCTGTCCGGGGTGGCCGAGAAGGAAGTCGACCGACACCTCTCGATGGCCAAGGACTGGAGCCCCCACGACTACATCCCGTGGGAGGACGGCAAGAACTTCGCAGCCCTCGGTGGCACCGACTACGACCCCGAGCAGAGCCGGCTCGGCGAGGTCGCCAAGGCCGCGATGATCACCAATCTGCTCACCGAGGACAACCTCCCGACGTACCACCGGGAGATCGCCGACAACTTCTCCATGGACCACGCGTGGGGCCACTGGGTCGGCCGCTGGACCTCCGAGGAGAACCGGCACGGCATCGTCATGCGCGACTATCTCGTGGTGACGCGCGGCGTGGATCCGGTGAAGCTCGAAGAGGCTCGCATGATCCACATGACCAACGGCTGGAACCCGCAGGGCAAGGTCGCGGAGCACACCGACGAGCCGATGAACATGCTGCACTCCGTCGCGTACGTGACGTTCCAGGAGCTGGCGACCCGCGTCAGCCACCGCAACACCGGCAAGGCGTGCAACGACCCCATCGCCGACAAGATGCTGCAGCGCATCGCCGCCGACGAGAACCTGCACATGATCTTCTACCGGAACATCAGCGCAGCCGGCCTGGACCTGGTCCCCGACCAGGCGATCCGGGCGATCACCGACACGATCATGAACTTCGAGATGCCTGGCGCCGGGATGCCTGATTTCCGCCGGAACGGCGTCCTGATGGCCAAGCACGGCATCTACGACCTGCGCCAGCACCGCGAGGAGGTCGTCATGCCCGTCCTCAAGAAGTGGAAGATCTTCGAGCGCGACGACTTCGGCCCCGAGGGCCAGAAGACCCGCGAGGAGCTCGCCGTGTTCCTCGAGGAACTCGACCAGCAGGCGACCCGATTCGAAGAGATGCGCGACCGCTCCCTGGCCCGCGAGGCCAAGAAGCGCGAGATGGCCGCCGCCAGCGCCTGACCCTGCGCCGATGAGCACCGACACCTCCTGATATCTCCGCGATATCAGGAGGTGAGTGCGTTGGAAGGAAGATGATCACGTGACCACCGAGACCACGACGCGGCCCCGCGTGCGGATCGGCCCGTTCGAGCTGGCCAGCCCCGTCGTGCTCGCGCCGATGGCCGGTGTCACCAACGTCGCCTTCCGCACCCTGTGCCGGGAGCTCGAGCTCCAGCGCTCCGGCACCGTCGCCGGCCTGTACGTGTGCGAGATGGTGACCGCGCGCGCCCTCGTCGAACGCCACCCCGTCACCATGCACATGACCACGTTCGGTCCCGACGAGAACCCGCGCTCGCTGCAGCTGTACACCGTGGACCCCGAGTACACCTACGCGGCGGCGCGGATGATCGCCGACGAGGGCCTCGCCGACCACCTCGACATGAACTTCGGCTGCCCCGTCCCCAAGGTCACCCGGCGCGGCGGCGGGTCGGCGCTGCCCTACAAGCGCAACCTGTTCGCGCGCATCGTCGACGCCGCCGTCCGCGGCGTCGCGGGCACGGACATACCGGTCACCGTCAAGTTCCGCGTCGGCATCGACGACGAACACCACACCCACCTCGACGCCGGCCGGATCGCGGCCGAGCGGGGGGCCGTCGCCGTCGCCCTGCACGCCCGCACAGCCGCCCAGCGCTATTCCGGCCAGGCCGACTGGGGCGAGATCGCGCGGCTCAAGGACCACATGCACGACCGGTTCGGCGACGCGATCCCCGTCCTCGGCAACGGCGACATCTTCTCGGCCGACGACGCCGTGGCGATGATGGACCGCACCGGCTGCGACGGCGTGGTGATCGGCCGCGGCTGCCTGGGCCGGCCGTGGCTGTTCTCCGAGCTGTCCGCAGCGCTGAGTGGCACCCCGATCCCCACTCCCCCGGACCTCGGGGAGGTGGCCGCGATCATGTACCGGCACGGCGAGCTGCTCGCGGCACACCACGGCGAGGACAAGGGCATGCGGGAGATCCGCAAGCACGTCGCCTGGTACATGCGCGGCTTCCCGGCCGGCTCGGATCTGCGGGTCGAGCTGGCCCGGGTCGAGCGGCTGGCGCAGCTGCGGCAGCTGCTCGACACCCTGGACCCGACGGTGCCGTTCCCGCCCGACGCCGAGGGCCCGCGCGGTCGGCAGGGCACCCCCGGCAAGGTGGTGCTCCCCGAGGGCTGGCTCGACGACCCGTACGACGACGCCTCACCCGACGCCGACGCCGAGGCGGGCCTGCCGCACTCCGGCGGGTAGCCACCGGCGAGCGGGACCACCCACCGTGCGCGCGACCCGCCGAACCGGGCATACGCGCAGTTCATCCGATGTTCACCGGGTGGGGTCGGCGGTGGCGGGGGCCACATCACCACGCGGATATACTCCGCACATGCGTACCGCGTACATCCAGCAGATGGGTGCCTTCAACGACACATTGGGCGATATCTGCGGGCGTTCCGGCGTCGCGATGGAGAAGGCCACCAACGCGCTGCTGCAGGCCGACCTCGCGATCGCGGAAGAGGTCATCACCGAGCACGACGAGATCCGGAAGCTCTCGAAGCGCGCAGAGGAGGAGGCCTTCACTCTCCTCGCCCTGCAGGCCCCCGTCGCCGGCGACCTGCGCGTGGTGGTGTCCGGCTTCCAGATCGTCGCCGACGTCGACCGCATGGGGGCGCTGGCCCTGCACGTCGCGAAGGTGGCCCGGCGCCGGCACCCGAAGCGGGCCCTGCCCGAGGAGGTCAACGGGTACTTCGCCGAAATGGGCAGGCTCGCCGTCGAACTCGCCTACTCCGCCCGTGAGGTCCTGCTGACCCAGGACCCGCACCAGGCCGCGGAGATCGAGGAGCAGGACGACGCGATGGACGACCTGCACCGGCACCTGTTCACGGTACTGATGGACCGCGATTGGAAGCACGGCGTCGCAGCCGCCGTCGACGTCACCCTGCTCGGGCGCTACTACGAGCGGTTCGCCGACCACGCCGTCGCGGTGGGACGCCGCGTGGTGTTCCAGTCGACCGGCGTCGTGCCCGACGAGAACTGAGCCCGACGCCGTCCGACCGCGCACTTCGGATCGGCGCGGCTCAGCCGCCGTCGTTGGCCTGCAGTACCAGAACCCGGCCGCCGATGTGGATCTCGGAGCCGATCGCCAACGCGACCGGCTGCCTCGGCGCCAGCGGGAACGGAGCCGGTACCCCGGGCGGCCGCACCCAGGTGCCGTTCGCCGATCCCACGTCCACCGCCAGGATCGTCCACCCGTCCAGCCGCAGCTCGAGGTGCGCGCGCGACAGCGCACCCGTGCGGTCCGACAGCGCGATGCCCACGGCGCGGCCGACACCGTCGGCGGCCCGGCCGCCGCGGCGGTCCAGGAACGGAGCCGGGTCCCGGCCGATCACCACGTCGGTCTGCAGGACGTAGGCCGAGCCGTCGTCGGCAACGAGCGTGCCGAGCGGCGGCCGCGGCCCCGTCTCCGTGAGAGCACTCTTGTCGACCAGCGCCCCGCAGCGCGTGCAGAACGCCGCGTCGGGTGCGTTGAGGTGGCCGAAGGCGCAGCGGCGCCCGGTCACGAGCGGGCCTGATATGGTCGCCCGCTCGCCGCTGCCCACCGCGGCGAGGTCCATGTCGGTCGGTGCGAAGGACTTGTCCCCGGGGCCCGGCTCGGCACCCGGCACGTCCGCGGGGTCCGCGCCGGGCGGTAGCGACTCCTGGGCAGCCGTGGCCGGCGCATCCGGGACGGGAACCGTCAGGCGCACGCGGCCCGCCGCACCCTCGACCGGGTCGGGCTGCTCCGGCGGCAGACTCGGCACCGGGTCGACGGGGCGCACCACGGGGAACGGTTCGGACTTGGGCCCGGCCTGCGGACCGGTCGCGCGCGGAACTCCCACCGGGGGCTGCCACACGACCACACCGGAGCCGGGCACGGCACCGTCGTACAGGGCCAGCGAGGTGGGGCGACACGCCCCTGCGGGCGGCGACGGGGGCCCGACGGTGACGGTGACCACGTTCCCGGGTGCGAGGGTCGCGACCCGCTCGATCGGGCCGGGACCGTCGGCGCCGGTCAGCACGTGCTCGGGAGCGACGTCGCCGGGTGTCGCGAATATCGCGATGGTGGTACCTGCGCCGGCGAGCGCGACACGGACGTCGGAGCCCACGTGCTCGACCGCGCCGAAGGACAGACCCGGCGCGGCGGCCCTGGCGATCACGTCGACCCAGTCCGCCCGCGGCGCAGCGCCGCCGAGTGCCGAGAGTAGGGCGGGAACCGCGGCCGGCGCATCCGCGGCAGACGCGTCGATCACCACGACGAGGCCGCGGACCCGCGCGACGACGCGATCGCCGGGAAGCACCGTCGTACGCCGTTCGATCACCGGTCCACCCTATCGGCACACGGTGTCCGAAGCCGAGAGGTGGAGCGGGACGTCGAGCGATTCTGCAGTGCCGAGCCCCTCGGGGCGAGGGGCGGACCCCAGCGAGGCGACGCTCTCTACTCCTCGGCGCCTCGAGTCGACCTACCCGAACCGGCCCGAGATGTAGTCCTCGGTCGCGCGCTCGTCGGGGTTGGAGAACATCTTCTCCGTGTTGTTGATCTCGATCAGCTGCCCCGGCTTGCCGGTCGCCTCGAGGTTGAAGAATGCCGTGGTGTCGGAGACGCGGGCCGCCTGCTGCATGTTGTGCGTGACGATGACGATCGTGTACTGCTTCTTGAGCTCGCCGATCAGGTCCTCTATCGCGAGCGTCGAGATCGGGTCGAGCGCCGAGCAGGGCTCGTCCATCAGCAGCACGTCGGGGCTGACGGCGATGGCGCGGGCGATGCACAGTCGCTGCTGCTGACCACCGGACAGGCCGCCGCCGGGCTTGCCGAGGCGGTCCTTGACCTCGTCCCAGAGGTTGGCGCCGCGCAGCGACGACTCGGCGACATCGTCGAGGGTCGACTTGCCGCGCACACCCTGCAGCCGCAGGCCGGCCACGACGTTGTCGCGGATCGACATGGTGGGGAACGGGTTGGGCCGCTGGAACACCATGCCGATCGTCTTGCGGACACCCGCCGGGTCGACGCCGGCGCCGTAGATGTCCTCGCCGTCGAGGGTGATCCGACCGTCGACGCGCGCGCCCGGCGTGACCTCGTGCATGCGGTTGATCGAGCGCAGCACGGTCGACTTGCCGCAGCCGGACGGGCCGATGAACGCGGTGACGCTGTTGGGCGGCACCACCAGCGACACGTCCTGCACGGCGTGGAACGCACCGTAGTAGATGTTGACATCCTCGAGATCGAGCCGCTTGGCCATCCCTTTGTCTTCTTCCTCGGTATGGGGGCGCCCGGGCGTACCTGACCGCCGTGTGCAGTCGCCCGGGAGCTACTTCGTCTTCGGTGCGATGAGCCTGGAGATGACAGCGGCGAGCGCGCTCGCGACGGCCACGAGGATCACCAGCGTGAGCGCTGCGCCCCACTCGCGGTACTGGCCCGCCGGCCCCGGGTTGCTGCTGAACTGCTGGTAGATGAACAGCGGCAGGGAGGACATGTTGCCGTCGAAGACGTTGGTGTTGATCTTGTCGCTCACCCCCACCAGCAGCAGCACCGGCGCGGTCTCGCCGACCACGCGGGCGATCGCCAGGAACACACCCGACACCATGCCCGACGCGGCGGTCGGCAGCACGATCGCCGTGATCGTCTTCCACTTGGGCACGCCGAGGGCGTACGACGCCTCACGCAGGTCGTTGGGGACCAGTTTGAGCATCTCCTCCGTCGACCGCACCACCACGGGGATCATCAGCAGGATCAGGGCGAGGCAGACCGCGAACGCGCTCTGTGGCAGCCCGAGCGTGGTGATCCAGACGCCGTAGATGAACAGGGTCGCGACGATCGACGGGATACCCGCGAGCACGTCGACCATGAACGTGGTCACACGGCCGAGCCGGGTGCCCGCCCCGTACTCGACCAGGAACACGCCGACCAGGATCCCGACCGGCACGCTGATCAGGGCCGCGATGAGCGCCTGCGCGAGCGAGCCGAAGATCGCGTGGTAGACGCCGCCGTCGTAGGACGACGGGGAGACCCGGTACATCGAGTGGGTCCACCAGTGCGGCTTCACAACGGCCGCCATGCCCTTGCTGATCACCATGTACAGCAGCGAGATCAGCGGGGCCACGGCCAGCAGGAAACACACTCCGAAGAGCACGGCGGCGATGTCGTTGGTCAGGCGCCGCCGCAGCGAGGTCTTGTGGAAGGTGGCGCCCGGCTTGACCGCGGCGGCGAAGTCGGTGGCGCTCATCCGTTGACCCGTCCCCCGCCGATCCAGCGGGCGACCGCGTTCACGACGAACGTGAGCAGGAACAGCACGAGGCCGGCGGCGATGTAGGCGCCGCGGGTGTCCGGGTCTGAGAACTCCGTAGCGGCGGAGGCGATCTTGGAGGCGAAGGTGTAGCCGCTGTCGAACAGCGACCAGATGGAGTCCTTCGTCGCGGCGTTCAGGATGATCAGCACCGCGATCGTCTCGCCCAGCGCCCGGCCCAGCGCGAGCATCGCCCCGGCGACGATGCCGCTGCGGCCGTAGGGCAGCACCGTCAGCCGGATCATCTCCCACTTGGTCGCGCCGAGGGCCAGCGCGGCCTCCTGGTGCGCGACCGGTGCCTGCCGCAACGCCTCGCGGCTGATCGACGTGATGATGGGCAGGATCATGATCGCCAGCACCACTCCCGCGGTGAAGACCGTGCTGCCGAGCGCGATCTCGACGTTGCCGGTCTTGAACAGGAAGATCCAGCTCAGGTGGGTGTTCAGCCACTGTTGGAAAGGCACCATCCAGGGTGCCAGGACCAGGATGCCCCACAGGCCGAAGATGATCGACGGCACCGCGGCCAGCAGGTCGACGACGGCCCCCAACACCCGAGACAGCCGCGGCGGCACGTACTGCACCAGGAAGGTCGCGATGCCGACGGCGACCGGTACCGCGACGATCAGCGCCATCACCGAGGCCATGACGGTGATCTTGAGCAGTTCGAGGATGCCGAACCGCATGTCGTGCGGATCGCTCGTGTTCCACTCCGAGCTGGTGAGGAAGTTCGTGTGGTCCTTCGCGGTCGACGGCACCGCCTGCACGACGAGCGTGGTGAAGATGCCGGCGATCACGACGATCAGCAGGATCCCGGCCGCGTAAGTGAGCCACTTGAACGCCGACTCGCCGCTGAGGCCGCTCCTGCGCCGCGCGAGGGCGGGCGTCGCACCGGCGCCCGCCGTCAGGTCGCGCTCGATCCCACCCCTGTCATCCTCACCCCCGTCATCGTCGACCCGCGGTTCCGGCTGCACCGCACCCCCTGCGCTTGACGTCTCCCGTCGGTCGACCATGAACGGCCCAACCCCTTCGCTGTCTCAGTGTCTCAGTCGGCCCTGCGCCCACGTGTTAGTGGATCGAGTCGATCGAGGCCTGGAGCGTGGTGCGGAAGGAATCGGGGATCGGTGCGTAACCCTCGCCGGTCAGCTGAGACTGCACGGCCGAGTTCGCCGCCACCGACAGGAACGTCTTGACGCCGGCACCCACCTGGGCGTCCGAGTACTTCGAGCAGACGATCTCGTAGGTTGCGAGCACGATCGGGTAGGCGCCGGCTGTGGTCGGCTTGTAGAAGGCCGTGGTGTCCAGGACCAGGTTCTTGGCTCCGGGCATCTGGAACTTCGCGTTCGCGATGGTCTTGGCGACGGAGTCGCTGTCGAGTGCGACCGGGGTGGGGCCGGCGGACGTGATGATGTCGGCGGTCTTGAGCTTCTGGGCCTGCGCGAAGCTCCACTCCGTGTAGGTGATCGCACCCTCCGCCTTGTTGACGGTGGCCGCGACCTGCGGGTTGCCGTTCGCGCCCTGGCCCGTGCCCCCGTTGAACGTCTTGCCGGCGCCCTTGGTCCAGTCCGCGGGGGCGGCCGACGAGAGATACTTCTGGAAGTTGTCGGTGGTCCCCGACTGATCGGAGCGGAACACGACGGTGATCGGCAGGTCGGGCAGCGCCACGCCCTTGTTCTCGGCCGCGATCTCGGGCGCGTTCCACTTGGTGATCTTGCCGGTGAAGATCTTCGCGATGGTGGGGGCGCTCAGGGAGATCTGGACGTCGCCGGGCAGCCGGTAGGCGACGGCGATCGGGCCGAAGACCAACGGGAGGTTGTAGGCGTCGGAGCCACACTTCTCCGACGCCGCCTTCTCTTGATCGGGGGTCAGCGGCGAGTCCGAACCGCCGAAGTTGGTGACCCCGCTCGTGAAGTCGGTGATGCCCTGACCCGAGCCGTTGCCGGTGTAGTCGACGTTGGCACCGTTGCAGTCCTGCGCGAAGGCGTTCTTGAACACCGTCATCGCGTTGGCCTGGGCGGTCGACCCGCTCGCCTTGAGGTCGAGCTTGCCGTCGCACTTGACGCCGCTCGCGGCGCCCGCGCTGCCGCTCGCACCCGACGAGCTTGCGGAGTTGTTGTCGCTGCCACACGCGGCGAGCGAGACGGTCAGGGCTGCGACGGCCGCCACAGCGACTACAGGTCCACGCTTGATGGTCACGAGATTCCTCCGTGGGTGTTTCCGCGACGGCCGGGAGCAGGTGCAGGCCGGCGTACACGCGGTGTGGTGTCGGCTCGAACGTAGGGAGGAAGGGTGTCCGGATGCCCCCCAGGCGATGAACGGCGGGTTAACATCGCACGTCAGCGGGCATTTCCAAGCATATCGAAGGACTATATGAAGTCTTTACCCGCTGATCGACAAGCGATTCACAACGCCCCGGTTCGTAGGAACTCGTGAAGCCGCGCGACGTACGGCTGCGGGTCGATCCCACTGCCGGTCAGCCACTCGGCCGAATAGTATTTGTCCAGATAACGGTCACCTGAGTCACAGATCAGCGACACCACGCTGCCGGTCCGCCCCAGCGCCTTCATCTCCGACACGATCCGCAGGGCCGCCCACAGGCCGGTACCCGTCGATGCGCCCACGCGCTTGCCGATCAGCTCCGCCAGGACGTGCACGGCGGCGATCGCCGCACCGTCGGGCACCCGCATCATGCGGTCCACCGCGGCCGGGACGAAGCTCGGTTCCACGCGCTGCCGTCCGATGCCCTCGATACGGGAGCCGACGGCGGTGGTCACGGTGGCGTCGCCGTCGCGCCAACCGGGGAAGAAGGCGGAGTTGTCGGGGTCGGCAACGCAGATCCCGGTGGCGCGCCGGGTGTAGTGCACGTAGCGGGCGAGGGTCGCCGACGTGCCGCCGGTACCGGCCGTGGCAACGATCCACGACGGCTCGGGGAACCGTTCCTGCGCGAGTTGCTGGAAGATCGACTCGGCGATGTTGTTGTTGCCGCGCCAGTCGGTCGCCCGCTCGGCATAGGTGAACTGGTCCATGTAGTGGCCGCCCGTACGGCGCGCCAGCCCCTCGGCCGCGTCGTACACCGCGCTCGGATCGTCCACGAAATGGCACGTACCGCCATATGACTCGATGAGTCGCACCTTCTCGGCACTGGTCGACCGCGACATCACGGCTACGAACGGGACGCCGATCAGCCGAGCGAAGTACGCCTCGGACACCGCCGTCGACCCGCTGGAAGCCTCGATCACCGGGGTGCCGCGGCGGATCCACCCGTTGCACAGCGCGTACAGGAACAGCGACCGCGCCAGCCGGTGCTTGAGGGAGCCGGTGATGTGCGTGGACTCGTCCTTGAGATAGAGGTCCACACCCCAGTCGTCGGGCAGCGGCACCCGGATCAGGTGGGTGTCGGCGGACCGGTTGGCATCGGCCGACACGCGGCCCACCGCCTCGGCCAGCCACGACCGGTAGTCGGGGTCGTACCGGTCGATGTCCGCGCCGTCACGAGTCATGATGTCGCGGCTCGACGGTGATCGGCCCGTCGTACGCCTTGCGTCGCTGCCGGTCCAGGCCGGTGATGTCGACCAGCTGCTCCGCCCGCGGATACAAGTAACCCAGCGCCTCGTACGCGTCGCCCACCATCGCCGGTGTCACCCCGCGCGGATCCTCACACAACCGCAGCCACGTATGCGCACCCTCCCTCGTCACCGTCGCGGACGCGGGCAGCCTCCCCGGATCCACCGGATTACCCTCCGTGGGGAACACGTTCAGCCACGCCACCCGCACCGGATCGACAGGACGAGCGACCAGCCCGGCATCCGCCAGCGCCCACAACCGCATCTCGCGAGTCGCACTAGTTGCGAAGCTCGAGCTGTACCTGCAGGAGAGCGTGTCCACCCGCAGACCCCGCATCACACACCGCACGGCACCGAGAACCTGCGCGGTCTCCGCCGCGACCGGGTTGATCACCGCATTGATCTCCACCTTGGCGATCGACGCGAAGTCGATCCCCGAAAGCGTGATCGGCGTACGGTCGACCGGGATCCCCAACCCCAGCTTCACCTCGATCCCCTCTGTGGTGAACGCCCAATGGGTGCGCTTGTCCGTACCGTCCTCCAGCGCCACCGCCGCGGACACGTCCTCGTACCCGGTCGACGACAGCGGATACCCCCGCCCACTCGGCCCCCTCAACCACCACGGCCCCGCCCACCCCGGCAACACCGCCAGATCCGTCAACAACCGCGACAACAACCCCACACCCGCACCGAAATCCGCCGCCTCATCGAAGAACTGCGCCGCGATCACCATCGGGTCGTACCTCGTACTCAACGAACCATCTCTCCTTCGTCGCCGACGGCGTCCATCGGTGTCAGGCTATCGGCCCCGCAGCGGCGGGCGCGAGCGTCTGGTGTGCGAGGCAGGGATCCTACTCGTCTGCCGCCTCCTCGGCGGCCATGCCCTCCGCCATGGCCTGCGTCATCGCCTGGGCTTCCAGCTCCGATGCATTCTCCGCAGCCCCCGCGAATATCCCGCTGGTGACTGCATCATCGTGCGCCTCTGCGGCGGTAATGACACCGGATTTCGATCCGCCGAAGAGCTCGGCTGCCAGGGCGTTCGGGTCTCCCCCGATGGTCTCCGCCTCGGTGACCGGTACCCCGGCCCCCGCAGCGCCGGGTACCGCCGGATCGGTGGCCAGCGGCGGTGTCGCGATGCTCGGCTGCGTGGGGGTGAAGTCTGGGAACTCCTTCCGGAAATCTTCCAGGGTCATTACCCGCACAGCAGCGATCTTGTCCGCTGGCCACTCCTGCGACACCATCACCTTGTGCAGAAGGTCGGGCACCAGAGGGTCGTTGGAGACGATCAAATGCTCCACGTTGGAATTCTGCCCGGTGAGCTTGTTCTGCGCCAATGCCTTCTGCTGATCCTCGATCTGCTCGAGCATTCCAGCTACGCGGGGGTCGAGTATGCCGCTGTCGAGGCTCTGTTGCAGGCGCTTACCGTAGCCGAGTTTTGCGTCAATGAATAACTCTTTGCCGTTGGCGAATCCGTGGCCATCGAACTTGAGGCCCCCGGTCACGCGCAACGCCGGCTTGACGGGAACTTTGTACGCGTACTCCGGGTCGACCCCGGTGACCTCCTGTTGGAACCGTGCCCAGCCCCTCAGCCTGCCGGTCTTGCGGTCGATGATGCCCTCCCCAGCCTTCACCCACGCGCCTACACCAGCTGCCCCCAAGCCACCCACCCCACCCGCTCCCACGGACGCCTGAACGACATCGTCGGGGCCGAGAACTTTCGCGAGTGTCGCGGGATCGGCGTGGGGGTACACCGTCTGCGAGATGTGCGGCTCCGCAGGAGCACGGTCGGCGGCGGCGGTCGCGCGCGCGGCACTGTCTGTGTCGGCGATCTGCTGGCGTGCCGTGCTCAGGGTGATGTCGGCGAGACTCTGGATCTCGGCGGCGCCGACGCTGTCCCCATCCTGCTGGCACACGGCCTTGAGCGCTGCGCAGTACTCCAGATCGCTGTTGGCTTCGGACGCGATCCCGGCGATCGTCACCTTCGTCTCGGACACCAGACGGGACAACCGCTCCAGGCGCGATCCGCGTGCAGTGAACCAATCCGCCACGCCGCCACCCGTCTCGGTCGCCAACCGGCGCTTCGATGCCAGCGAGGCATCCACCCATTGCCCATGCGACCCGGACCGGACCACACCGACCACCTGATCCATCAGCGTGGCAGAGGCCTGATGCGCAATCTGCGCATTGGCGTGCTCGACCGTCGCGTTGGAGAACAAGGTGTCCTCGAGACCGTCCGCCGGCCAATGCCTCCCGATCAGCTCATCGATGTACTTTCCAGTCGGCTTTGCTACTCCCATCCGCTTCGCCCCATCCGCCGACTCCTTCGGGCCAGCGCCCCGGGATCGACGAGACGCTAATAAGCTGGACAGCGGGATCGCAACACTTCCTCAGCAGCACGCCGATCTCAAACGCCCTGATTCGCCGATACCCGACAATGGCATACCGTGCGGCATCGAGAACGGCGATGCGGTGCATGCTCGGCATCTCACCGCCATACTGACCCCATGGCAGACTTCTACGTCGACACCGACGCAGTGCTGGCGGCGACCGCCTTCGTTCCGTTCGCACCAGGGCCTGGCGCTTCCTATCCGCAGGGAAGCAGCGATCTCGACGGCGCGATCGACGCCGATACCGCCCAAGACGCCGCTGACATCATGCCCGTAGTGAACGCCTTCACCCACGGTGTCGCGACGCTGGCTGCGGCCGACAAGGACAGCGTTCGGGTCACCGAGCTCCTCGACAAGGCGGCGGTCGCCAAGTACCGCAAGATCGTCGGCCGGTGAGCGGGTTCCCAGCAAGTGCGCCCGTCATCGCGCGTACGCCGCGTCCCGGCGGTACTCGGTGAAGCCGAGCCGACGGTACGTGTGCAGCGCGGCGTGGTTGTCGCCCTCCACGTACAGCTCGACCTCCGCGAGCCCGCGCGCAGCGAGGTAGTCGAGCCCGCGGGCGGTGAGCAGGCGGCCGAGGCCGCGGCCCTGGCCCTCGGGCGCTACGGCCACGATGTACACCTCGCCCAGTGCGGGCTCCTCTTCGGTGGCGGGATGCACCTTGGTCCAGTGGAATCCGAGCAGCGTCGGCTCCGCGCTGCCGACGGGGTCGGCGAACGCGAGGAACAGTCCGGTCGGGTCGAACCAGTCCGAGCCGGTGCGCTCATCGATCTGCTCCTGGCCCCAACCGCCCTGCTCGGGGTGCCACGCGAACGCCGCGTTGTTGACGGCCAGCAGGGCGGCGTCGTCCGACGGCCCCGCGTAGGTGCGGACGGTGACGCCGTCCGGCACGCGCGGCGCGGCCGGCAGGTCGGACCCGGCGCCGGGAGCGGAGCGGGCGGGCCGAATTCCACCCAGCGGCCGGCGCAGCTGCAGCAGTTCGCGCACGGTGCGCAGGCCGAGCTCCGCGGCGACGGCGCGGGCGGCGGGCAGGTCCCCGTGCGCCCACACAGTGGCACCCTCACCCGCGACGTCCAGCGCAGCGACGACCAGTGCCCGGCCGATCCCCCGACCGCGGGCGGGCGGGTCGACGAACGCCTCCACCGCGGCGGGGCCGCCGCCGGGCGCGGTGACGATGCCCGCGTAGCCGGCACCATCGCCGGCGAAGACGTGCGGCCCCGCACCGTCGAGCGCGATCCGGAACTGCTCCGACAGGGGCGCGACACCGTCGACGCGCTCCGCCGCCGCAGCCAGCTCCGCCACCTGCACCGCGCGCTCGCCCAGCGCGCCACGCACGACCTCCACCCCGATCCGCGTCGCATCACTCATGACGGCAACGCTACGTGGCCGCCCGTGACGCCGGGCCGGGGTCGCCCACGACGGTGCTGGTAGCGCGTCGTCACCGATGCGACACACCACCAGCCGCTCCACTCGGTCGCCGGGGCGGTCCTCGGTATCGAACGGAGAAGCCGGTCGCTTACCGGCGATGCAGCCACCTACGGAAAGTGCCGATGCGTACTGACGGCTCGGACGCTGACCGACAAGCGCCTCCCGGATGAGCGTCTGGATGTTCGATCAGCGGACGCATCGTCGGTAAGCGCCTGATGACGCGGACGACGCGAGCCGCAACAGCCGATCACGCATACCAGCCACATCAGAGGCGACGCGCCGCTAGTCCAGTTCGGCCGTCACGGTCTCGTCGTCGGGGTCCTCGCCCTTGCCCCGACCCGCCGGGCGCACGGCCTTGTAGCCCACGTTGCGCACGGTGCCGATCAGCGACTCGTGCTCCGCGCCCAGCTTGGCCCGGAGCCGCCGCACGTGCACGTCGACGGTACGGGTGCCACCGAAGAAGTCGTACCCCCACACCTCCTGCAGCAGCTGTGCCCGGGTGAACACGCGGCCCGCGTTCTGCGCGAGGTACTTGAGCAGCTCGAATTCCTTGTACGTCAGGTCCAGCGGACGGCCGCGCAGCCGCGCCGTGTAAGTGCCCTCGTCGATCACCAGCTCGCCCAGCGCGATCTTGTCGGCCGACTCCTCAGCTGTCGCGCCCCCGCGCCGAGCGACCACGAGCCGCAGGCGCGCGTCGAGCTCGGCCGGGCCGATGCCGGGCAGCAGGAAGTCGTCGAGCCCCCACTCCGCGTTGGCGGCGACGAGGCCGCCTTCGGTGAGGATCGCCACCACGGGCACCGACTCGGTGGTGGTGCCGAGCAGCCGGCACAGGCCCCGCGCGGCGACCAGGTCGGTGCGCGCGTCCACCAGCGCCACGTCCGCTGCACCGACCTCGAGCAGCGACGAGACGTCCGCGGGAACGGCGCGCACGCTGTGCCCGAGAAGCGACAGAGCGGGGACGACGGCGGCCGGGTCCGCCTCCGGGGTCAGCAGCAGCAGGTCCACGTGCCCCCTCTCAGATGCCGTACACAAGTGACGTTGTCCGGGTGTCAGAATAGCCCGATGACCCGCACCGCCTCGCAACAGCGCCCACCGACGGTGCCGCGCCGTCGCGCGGGGCTGCGCTGGTCACTCGCATCGGTCGCGCTGGTGATCGTCGTCGCGACGCTGTTCGACTTCGGCTCGGCCACTGTCGCGGAGTACCGCCTGTCGCGCACGATCCGGGCTGCGGCGGGCTTCCAGACCGACCCCGAGGTGACGATCGCGGGTTTTCCCTTCGTGACCGCCGCGCGCGACGGACGCTACCGCCGGGTGTCGATAGCGGTACCGAACGTCGGTGTGGGTGACGGGCGGGTGGCGCAGCTCGAAGCCGAGTTGCACGACGTGCACCTGCCGGCGGGGACGCACCTGGTGTCGGCCGATACTCCGCTGCACGTGGCGGTCATCGACGCGCGGGTCCGGCTGGCGCAGAAGGACTTCGGCCGGCTCCTGGGGATCGTCGACGTCCAGGTGCACACGCCGGTCCCCGGGAACGTGGCGGGCGCGGGCGGCCCCGCGGACGGCCTGGTCAAGTCGGCGACCGGCGTCATCCTGACCGGCGAGATCCCCCTTCCGACACCGACCGACCCGCGGCGCACGGTCACCGTGTCGGTCAGCTGCGACTTCTCGGCGGTGAACAACGCCGTGTCGGTGCGCGCCACACGCATCTACACAGGCCCCGAGGACCACGCGACCGCCCACCTACTCCCGGGCGACATCCCCCGCGTCCTCGCCGCCTTCACGAAGACACTGCCGCCGATGCGGCTGCCGTTCGGGCTGACCGCGACGGGGGCCGAGGGCGAGAACGCGGACGTGGTGCTGCTCGGCTCCGCGCGGGACACGACGGTGACCCCGGCCGCCTTCTATCGGGTGGGCCCGTGACGTACCCCTCTCTCGCCGGGTACCCTATCGGCATGCGCAACCGCAGTGGGCTGCTGCTCACCCGACGCCGCGCGGTCGATCTGTGCCGCCTGGCTGGTTGTTGCTGTCTGGGCTGATCCGCCCTGGCCCGCGCCGTCTCATCGGCAGGCCACCGCTAAGGCGCGAGGACCCGCGGTCCGCGCCGCCGCACTCCCCGATCGGGCGGCATCCGAATATGTCACCAGGTCTCATCACGTCACCACACGGAAAAGACGAAAGGGAAGCGAAATGGCTCGCTCCGACGTCCTGGTCTCCGCAGACTGGGCTGAGCAGAACCTCGACACCGACAAGGTCGTGTTGGTCGAGGTCGACGAGGACACCAGCGCCTACGACACCGGCCACATCGCCGGGGCCGTGAAGCTGGACTGGAAGCAGGACCTGCAGGACCACGTGAAGCGCGACTTCGTCGACGTGGAACAGTTCGGCAAGCTGCTCTCCGAGCGCGGCATCGCGAACGACGACACCGTGGTGCTGTACGGCGGCAACAACAACTGGTTCGCCGCCTACGCGTACTGGTACTTCAAGCTGTACGGCCACGAGAACGTCAAGCTGCTCGACGGCGGCCGCAAGAAGTGGGAGCTGGACGGCCGCCCGCTGTCCACCGACACCGTGTCGCGCCCGGCCACCACCTACACGGCGAAGCCGGCCGACAACACGATCCGCGCGTTCCGCGACGAGGTCGTCGACGCGATCGACGTCAAGAACCTGGTCGACGTGCGCAGCCCGGACGAGTTCTCCGGCAAGATCCTCGCGCCGGCACACCTGCCCCAGGAGCAGAGCCAGCGCCCCGGGCACATCCCCGGCGCCATCAACGTGCCCTGGAGCAAGGCCGCGAACGAGGACGGCACCTTCAAGTCCGACGCCGATCTGGCCGAGCTGTACAAGGAGGCGGGCCTCGACGGCGAGAAGGAGACCATCGCCTACTGCCGCATCGGCGAGCGATCGAGCCACACGTGGTTCGTGCTGCAGGAGCTGCTCGGCCACAAGAACGTCAAGAACTACGACGGCAGCTGGACCGAGTACGGTTCGCTGGTCGGCGTGCCGATCGAACTGGGAGCGTGATCAGATATGTGTGCAGCACCGAAGCAGGGCCAGAAGCTGCCTGCGGGTGTCGACGTCGAGAAGGAGACCGTCCTGACCGGCCAGGTCCTCGACGCCACCGGTAATCCCGTCGCCGGCGCGTTCGTCCGACTGCTGGACGGCACCGGCGAGTTCACCGCGGAGGTCGTGGCCTCCGGCACCGGCGACTTCCGGTTCTTCGCCGCCCCCGGCACCTGGACCGTCCGGGCCCTCTCGCCCGCCGGCAACGGCGAGATCACCGTGAGCCCCGACGCCAACGGCGTGTTCGACCAGGACATCACGGTCGCCAAGTAGCGCGATCCCGCACACGAGGGCGCACGTCCACCCGGGCGTGCGCCCTCGTCGCGCGTGGGCCTACGATTGCAGCCATGGTCATTGCATTCGAGATCCTCCTGGTCCTGGCCTCGGTCGCGATCCTCGGGTTCGCCGTGTTCGTGATCTGGCGACTCCTGCACGACGGCCAGTAGGCCGCGCCGTGACCGCAGACCAACACCCCGCAGACGAGACTCCGGCAGACGAGACCGCGGCGGATGAGGCCCTCGAGCCGGGCGTCCTGGACCGCGCCGCCGAGCGCGCGAAGCACACGGGCGCGCGCAACATCCCTGGGCTCCCCGGACTTCCGCTACCGGACGATACGGCGAACCTGCGCGAGGGCCCGGACCTGCACCCCGGCCTGCTCGGCCTGCTGCCGCTGGTCGGTATCTGGCGCGGCGAGGGCGAGGGAAACGACGGTGCCGACTACCGCTTCGGCCAGCAGGTGATCGTGAGCCACGACGGGCAGAACTTCCTGTCCTGGGAGTCGCGGTCGTGGAAGCTCGATAAAGAGGGCGCGTACACCGAGCCCGACCTGCGCGAATCCGGCTTCTGGCGGATCGGAGAGGACGACTCCATCGAGTTCCTCGTCGCGCACGCGTCCGGAATCGTGGAGCTGTACTACGGCGCCCCCGTCTCGCAGACCGCGTGGGAGCTCGCGACCGACGTCGTGATCCGCACCAAGACCAGCCCGCTCGTGGGGGGATCGAAGCGCCTGTACGGCCTGGTCGAGGACGGTGCCAGCCTGGCATACGTCGAGGAGCGGGTAGGGCCCGACGGTGGCCTGTCGCCCCGGCTGAGCGCCAAGCTCGACCGATACGCCGGATAGGCGGCCCGTGCTCCCCAGCGCGACCGATCCGGTCGGCCGGCGCGTCTTCCTCCATGTCGGGCTCCCGAAGACCGGCACGACGTACCTGCAGGATCGCCTCTGGCGTAACCGCTCCGCCGCCCTGCGGCAGGGTGTGCTGTACCCCGGTGACCGGTCCACCGACCACTTCCACGCCGCGGTCCACCTGCAGCCCGAGCGCTACCTGGACTGGGTCGATCCGGCCTTCGACGGTGCGTGGGACCGGCTCGTGGGCGCGGTCCGGGCGTGGCCGGGTACCTCGGTGATCTCCCACGAGTTGTTCGCCAGCGCGACCGCGCCGCAGGCGGCGGCGGCACTGGCGGACCTGTCCTTCGCGCAGGTGCACATCGTGGTCACGGCCCGAGACCTCGGCCGCCAGATCCCGTCCGCCTGGCAGGAGGACGTGAAGAACCAGCAGACCGCCACGTTCGACGAGTTCCTCGCCACCACAGCGGAATCGGAGGGCGGGCCGAACACCTTCTGGGAGTTCCAGGACCTGCCGCGGGTCCTGGACACCTGGGCCGGCGGCCTGCCCGCCGACCGGGTCCACGTGGTGACGGTTCCGCCCGCGGGCGGGCCGCGCGACGAGCTGTGGCGCAGGTTCACCGCCACCGTCGGGCTCGACGCCGACGCCCTCCCCGCGACCGTTCCGGGCTCGAACGCGGCGCTGTCGACCGCGCAGATCGAGCTGCTGCGCAGGATGAACACGCGACTGCAGCCGGAGCGCATCGAGTGGGCGCGGTACGAGGCGGCCGTGAAGGAGTTCCTGATCGGGTCCGTGCTGTTCGACCTCCCGGCCCCGGACAGGCCGGCGCTGCCGCCCGCACATTCACCGTGGGTGCGCGAGCGGGCGCACGCGGCCGCAGCCGTCATCCGTGAGCGCGGCTACGACGTGGTGGGCGACCTGAGTGAGCTGGAGCCGGTCCCACCCCGCCGCCCGGCGGCGGCACCCTCCGACGAGGAGTTGCTCGAGCTGGCGCTCGACACCCTCGCCGAGACGGTGCGGAGGATGCCGCTGCCCCAGCCCACGCTCGCGGACAGGGCCCGGCCCACGCTTCGCCGGGTCTATAAGCGAATGGGCCCGCTGCGCACGATCGTCGACCGATTCCGCTGACCCACGTCCCCGCCTGGCGTCACTGCGCGGCGAGCGCGGCCACCACCAGCTGCGCCATGTCTTCCGGAGCGCCGTCCCCGGGGTGCAGCACCACCTCGGCGTTCAGCGGCACCTCGTACGGGTCGTCGACACCGGTGAACCGCGGCAGCTCGCCCGCCCGCGCGCGGGCGTACAGCCCCTTGGGGTCACGCTCCTCGCACCGCGCGAGCGGGGTGTCGACGAACACCTCCACGAACGGCAGGCCGGCACGTCGGTGCGCTGCGCGCACGCGCGCTCGGTCGGATGCGTACGGGCTGATCAGGGACACCACAGCGACCACGCCCGCCGCGGCGAACAGCCGGGCCACCTCGCCGACGCGACGGACGTTCTCGGTCCGGGACTCCTTGTCGAAGCCCAGGTCCGAGCACAGGCCGGTACGCAGGGTGTCACCGTCGAGCAGGTACGCGGCCCGCCCCGAGTCCGCCAGCAACCGGTTCACGGCGGCGGCGACGGTCGACTTGCCCGAGCCGGAGAGCCCGGTGATCCAGATGGTCGCTCCATCCGACTTCGCTGCACTACCCATGCCGGGCAGTATGCCCGATCATCCTGGGATCTCCCCGACGCGAATACTTGACACGCCCGGACACGTGACGGGTCCGGAGACGTGACAGGTCCCGAGAACGCGGAGAACCCTCGGGCGCGCGGCTCTCACGCGACCCGAGGGTCCTCGTCATTCCAGGTGGGCGACCGCCGTCAGGCGGCGGCCACCTCCTCGATCCTGAAACTCACCATTTCTCGGACCACCTCCTTTCTGTAGTACGCGAGCGACGCTACTCCCGCGCCGAGGACGGTGGCAACGGATTTATCCGCGGCACGTCACCTACTGTGAACCCCTGATGTGCATCAGTACGTTCACGCCGCACGCATCGGCTACGAGGAGACCACGACATGGCCTACCACCACGGCGATCTGCCGGCCGCGATGATGCGCGCCGGTCTGGACGTCACCCGGACGGGCGGCGTCGCCGCGCTCACCATCCGTGAGGTCACCCGCCGCGCGGGCGTGACGCCGAATGCCGCCTATCGACACTTTCCCGACCGTAGGTCGCTGGTCATGGCCGTGTCTGCCGCCATAGGCAAGCAGATGGCCGAAGGTATGGCCGCCCCACTCACCGACGAGACGTCGCCGACCGAGCGCCTGCGCGCCGTGGGCCTGGGCTACATCCGGTTCGCGCTCACCGAGCCGGGCTGGTTCTCCACCGCGTTCTTCGGGATCGGAGCGCCCGCCACCGATGCAGTCGAGCAGGCCCCGCCCTACCTGGCCCTGACCGCGGCGCTCGACGCGATGGTCGACGCGGGTGAGCTGACGCCCGCGGCTCGCGTCGACGCACCGTGGGCCTGCTGGGCCGCGGTGCACGGCTTCGCCGAGCTGGCGCTGAACGGTCCCCTTCGGTCCGCCGACGAGGAGACCGTCGAGCGGTACGCACGCTTCACCGTCGACACCGCGATCGCGGGGATCCGCGGCGCCTGAACCCGACCGCCGCCGCCCGCAGTCAGCGGCGAGGTCGGCTCGACGTCACGTCGGCCTCGACATCGTCTCGGATCTCAGGCTTCCGGGATCTCGCGCCCGAAGCTCGCGAGGGTGACGTCCTCGGGCTCCGGGCCGCCGCGTACACCGGTGTCGAGAGCGTCGATCGCCGACAGCTCGTCGCCGGTCAGCCGGAAGTCGAAGACGTCGAAGTTCTCTCGGATCCGGCTGGGCGTCACGGACTTCGGGATCACCTGGCGTCCCTCGTCGAGGTGCCAGCGGAGCATCACCTGGGCCGGGGTCTTCCCGTGTGCCGCCGCGATCCCGCCGATCACCACATCGTCCAGCGTGCTCCGCCCGCTGCCGCGGGCACCACCTGCGCTTCTGGTAGCAGCCGGTCCAGGTGGCGCGGCATGAAGTTGGAGACGCCGATCGCCCGGACCCGGCCGTCGGTGTACAGCCGCTCCAGCGCCCGGTAGGCGCCGATGGTCTTCTCGAACTCGCCCGGCAGGGCCTGGTGCAGGATCAGCAGATCGATCCGCTCGACCCCCAGCTTGCCGGCCGACTTGTCGAACGCGTGCAGCGTCTCGTCGTACCCGTAGTCGGAGATCCAGACCTTGGTCTCGACGAACACCTCGTCCCGCGCGAGCCCGGAGCGGCGGATCGCCTCGCCCACCTCCCGCTCGTTGCCATAAGCGGCGGCGGTGTCGATGTGGCGGTAGCCCACCTCCAGCGCCGTCTCGACGGCCGTGACGGTCTCGTCGGGGGCGGTCTGGAAGACGCCGTACCCCAGCGCCGGGATCTGTACGCCGTTGTTCAGCTCGATCGTCGGAATGCTCATGCCTGCAACGGTAGGCGCCCGGCGCACGCCGAGACAGGGCCTGCCGATCCAGGTACCGGCGTTAAGCCCCTCCGACGGTGACTGTCGGTACCCCGGGCGGCGGCCGGTGGCCCGCGACCACCACGGTACGGCCGGCGAACAGACCGGCGGGGTCGAGGATGTCGGCGAGCACCGCATCGGCGTCGCCGCGGTCGAGGTGCTCGGCCGGCTCGTCCAGGAGGACGACGGGGGCGGGCGACAGCAGCGCCCGCGCGAGCAGCAGCCGCCGCCGCTGGCCGCCGGACAGGGACCCGGCACCGTCGGGCAGGAGCGTACCGACACCGTCGGGCAGGCCGGCGAGCCACCGCTCCAGCCCGACCCGCCGCAGTGCGGCCTCGATCTCGGCGTCCGTCGCGGAACCCGTGGCGACCCGGCAGTTCTCGGCGACACTGGTGGCGAACACGTGCGCGTCCTCGCCGAACAGCGCGACGGTGGCGGAGGGTTCCGCGTAGTCCGTCGACGGCCGGCCGTCGACGGTGACGGTGCCGCCCCGCTCGTCGAGCCCGGCGAGCGCGAGGAGCATCGTGGTCTTGCCCGCGCCGCTCGGCCCGGCGACGAAGAGTCGTCCACACCAGTCGATCTCGACGTCCTCATCGCCGTGGCGCAGGCGCAGCACGGGCTCGGCCGGGGCGGGTAACGGGCCCCGCGGCCTGGCCGGCGGCGCGGTGAGCAGCGGCGCGATCCGGGACGCGGCGTCCGCCGAGCGGAGTACCTGCCGGGCGGCGTCGGCGAGGGGCGTGACGGTCTCGAATGCGGAGAGCGGCAGCAGGATCAGGACGCCGAGGGTGGTGACGTCGGCGCCACGCGCGGCGAGAGCGACGGCGAGGACCAGCGCCGCCGCGGCGGCGATCCCCACGGCGAGTGGCACCGCGGCGTCGGCCAG